>JAIRZX010000574.1 GCA_031267005.1 Deltaproteobacteria bacterium | reverse complement strand
AAAGGCCTGCCCCGGGCCGGAGCGCGGCTTCGGGCCGTCTCCCGTTTCCCGGGGCGGGCGTCAGTCCCGACGCAGGAGACGCCGGGGCGGACGGCCCGCTCCCGGGGAAGCCAAGCCCTCCCGCGCCTTCGCCCTGGAGGCCTTCGAGGGCCCTCCCTGCGGGGGAGGGACTAGATTCCGAAGCTCCCGTCCGCCTCCAAGGGGCCCTCGAACCCGCCTGTCCCGCCGCGGGCGAAAGTCCCCGGAGCTCCCTGGCTTCGCGGGGCCGGAGCCGGGCCGCCTCGTTCCCCTGCCTGAACTCCCTGGCATTGCCCCGGCTACGTCCGGGCTCCCCTTCCGGCGGCAGCCGCCGCGGCGGCTGACGCCGGCCGTACGGCCGCCTGGGGCCGGGGAGCGGCGCCGCCGGGCGCCGGGCGCGCGGCGAACGCGGTCCAGGCGTATGAACACCGTCGCGATTGGCATCCGGAAAGCCGTTCCGGGCGGCCGTTCCTTGGGGCTTTTGGCGGGGAGTCTTGCCGGAGCGGCTTTCCGGACGGGATTTCCGGGGAAGGTTTCCAGGGGAGGCGGGGACGCCTGGCGAGGGAGGGCCGGGAAAAAACAGGCCCCCGCTCCCTTGGGAGGAAGCGGGGGCCTGCCTGAAACCAGGATCTTCTAACCGCCGGATTAGAATTCGAAGTCGTCGTCGTTGTCCATGGGTAGCGCTCCCTTGGGCTCGGCCTGGCGGGCCCTGCGGGGGGGCGGGGCCTGGGCCAGGGCCGGCTTGGGGCGGGCGCTGGAGGCGGGCTTGGCGTTGCGGAGGGTCGAGGAGCCGCGGCCGTGGACTATGAGGGTTATGTCCTCGACGGCGGTCATGAGGTTGCCGGCCTGGACCGACAGCTGGCCTGCGGAACTCGCTGACTCCTCGGCGGAGGCCGCGTTGGACTGGGTCACCTTGTCCATCTGGCTCATGGCGGTGGTTATCTGGTTGATGCCCTGGCTCTGCTCCTTGGAGGCCTCTGCCACCTCGGAGACCAGCTGGGCCACCTTGGCGGAGTTGGTGGCGACGTTGTGGAAGTTCTCGGAAGTGGAGTTGACCATCTCGGAGCCGGAGTTGATGTTCGAGATGGTGGCGGCGATGAGGTCGGCGGTGTTCTTGGCGGCGTCCGCGGAGCGGATGGCCAGGTTCCTCACCTCGTCGGCCACGACCGCGAAGCCCGCGCCGGCCTCGCCCGCCCGGGCGGCCTCGACGGCGGCGTTGAGCGCGAGCAGGTTGGTCTGGAAGGCTATCTCGTCGATGGTCTTGATGATCTTGCCGATCTCGTTTCCGGAAGTGGCTATCTGGTCCATGGCCTGGATGACGTTGGCCATGGAACTCTCGGCGCGGTTCACGGCGTCGTTGGTCTGCGTCATGAGGGAGTTGGCCTCGATGGCGTTGTCGGAGTTGCGCTTGGTCATGGAGGAGAGTTCTTCCAGCGCGGCGCTTGTCTCCTCCAGGGAAGCGGCGTTCTCGGTGGCGCCCTCCGCGAGGGTGTTGGAGGCCCCGGAAAGCTCCCCTGAGGCGGTGTCCACCTCCTGCGCGCCCTCGGCGAGCACCGAGATGACGGCGTTGACGGGCCCCGTGATGCTCCGGGTGATGAAGACGCCCAAGAGCATGCTTATGATGATGGCTATCACGAACCCGGCGATAAGGGTCGCCAGCGCCTTGCCGAGGGAGGACGTGGAGCGGTCCGCGAAGTCGTTGGCCAAAACCGTGAAGGACTCGTTCATGTCGGACGTGGTCTTGAGGAGCGACGTCCGAGACCCGACTCGCTTGGGCTTGGTCTCGATGTCCGTGGTCATCGTGGTGTCGAGGTTGTTGAGCGCGGTAATGCAAGTCTGGCCGGTCTCGATGATCCTCCCCAGCTGGTCCTTGAAGGTCTGGGACTGGGACTCATCCTGCAGCTTCTTGGATGTGTCGACGAGTTTCTGGGCTTCGTCTATCGACATCTTGAAGCGGGAGGGATCTTGGTAGTACAGGCCGCGGAGCATGTCGATGTAGAAATTCGAGCTGGAACCCTCAAGGCCGAAGGCGTTCTGGACGTTGGAGTAGGCGCGCTTTATCGCCGTCACGTCGGACGCCGGGTTGTTCAGCGTGTCCAGGAGCATCTGCTCCTGCTGCCGGCGGTACTGCTGGATCTGCTCCTGGAAGGAGTTGAAGTTGTTCAGCACGGTCGTGCGGTTGTCGACGATGTCCTTGATGGAACGCGGAAGGAGCGAGGCGAGGTTCACGAAGTCGGAGTGGAGCTTCTCGACCTGGGCCTCAAGGTCCCTGGCGTTCGGGTTGTCGGCGGCGAGGCCCTGGGAGAAGGCGGTGCGTAGCTTGCCCAGAATCTCGTTCACGTCGTTCCTGTAACCCTCGGCGGCGGACCAGGTGCTTTCCTGCATGTTGTAGGAATACTCCAGGACGTTCAAGGCCTCCTGCAGGATAGTCATCTGGAGGTTGGCGGCGAGGTCGTTTCCTGGCATCACCACGTTGCGGAGGTTCAGGGTCTCCTTCTGCACGTTGCGGACCGAGATGCCGATGATGAGGGAGATCACGAAGAAAATGATGCAGGTGGCGGTGAACCCTGCGAGGATTTTGGACCCTAGTTTCATTAGAAAATACCTCTGACGCTTGCTGGCCTTAGATGCGGAACTCTTGACCGACAGCGGGCTTGCCGGCACGGGCCGACGCGTGGCCCGCCTCTGAACGGGGCCCCCCGGGCCCCGGCTGACGGCCGTCCGCCCCGGCGGACGGCCGGGGAGGTTTTTTAGGCAGGTTTTAAAGAGTCTCTTTCAGTCGTTGGCCGCTCATCTGCTGAAAGGATTAAAACAGAAAAAAAGAAGCAATGTCAAGGAAGCGGCGGATTTTGGGGGTTCCGGTGGCGGCCGGGGAAGGGGCTCGCGCCCTTCCCGACGCGTCCGGGAGCCGGCGCCGGCCGGGGTCCGGCCGGACGGCTGGCCCGAGGGGGGCGCCCCCCGCCGCGGGCTGGCGGAATATCTTGTGAAAGCGGACGAAAGGTCCGCGCCAAGGCGGCTGCTGCCCCGAAAGCCTGCGCAAGGCGCCGGGCGGGCTCCGGACGGCATCTTCCGGCGGCGGCTCCGCGGGGGCCGGAGGCGTCGGCGGAATCCGGAGGGCATGAGGCTGATGCCTCCCCTGGAGTGCCGGATGCAGGGGAAAGGGGGCGAAAATGAAGAAGTTAGCTGGGCGGCCTGCCCTTTTTGCGCCGCAAGCGCGTCCTGCCGCCCCGGCAGGTCTTCAAAAATAATAATTATAGAAGTTTGGAGGCGTCAGGCAAGGCGCCGGGCGGCGGGCGAGGCGGCGGATCGTGCGTTTTTCCGCGCGCGGATAGGGAGGCGGGAACGGCGGCAGTTTCAGAGTAGCCTCCTGGCTGGACGGTCTGTTCCGGTATAGATAACGAATCTGATTAGGGCTGGGCGGACGTCCTTACGGACGGATTGCGGATTGCCCGGCGTCCCTGACGCTCGGATTAGGGGTGGGCCTGTGTCCCTGACGTTCGGATCAGGGGGGGGCCTGTGTCCCTGACGCCCGGATCAGGGGTGGGCCTGTGTCCCTGGCGCTCGGATTAGGGGTGGGCCTGTGTCCCTGACGTTCGGATTAGGGCAGGACCGGCGTCCTTAACGTCCTGACGGGACGGGGACTTGCGTCTTGGGCGTCGGGTTCGGGCGGGCCTGGGGTTTGAAAGCCTCAGTCCCGCGCGGGCGCGCCCTGAGTGGGCTCCGGCGGTTATCCGACGGGCCTTAGTTGGCATCCGGCTGGTTTCCGGCGGGACTCATGGGAATCCTTGCCGGGCCCTGAGGCCATGGGGGACGGAGCCTCTCGGAAGGTTCCCTTAAGCGTCGGCCCGGACGGGACGCGCGGACGGGACGCCGGGGCGAGGGCCGGAAGTTATTTCCGGGCCGGGAGTCGGCCCGGCGGACGCGGGGATCAAGGCCTGACAGGGGTGGGGCACCCGCCGGCGAGCGAATCAGGGAAGACTGGAGGGGCCGCGGCCAAGCGCCTGGGGAGGGGCCGGCGGCTTCCGCCCTCGGGGAGCCGGTAGTTTATCTCGAAAACCCGGTCCCACATCTTGCCGGTGGCCCACAGCCTGCCCTCGGAGTCGAAGGCCAGCCCGTTCAGTACCGAGTCGGGCTCCATCAGCTGGGCCCGCAAGGGCTCGGCTATTCCCTCGAAGTCCAGCCAGAACTTTACGGTTCCCGACTCGGGGTCTATTGCGGCGACCCGGTCGGTCTGGTAGACGTTGGCCAGTACCAGCCCGGTCGAGGGGTCGTATTCCAGTTCGTTTAGCCGCTCGACGGGGACGCCGGCGTCGGCGGCCGCCACGGCCTGGCCCATCGCGTCGAAGGTCAGGGGATCGTGCGCCTGGAGCCTCGCGGAGCCGTCCGAGCGCCAGAGCCTGTCGCCGTCGTAGGTGAGCCCCCATCCCTGTCCGGAAAAGAAGATGGGATCCCGCATCTCCAGTTCCGGCGAGAGCCGCAGGACGTAGTTCTCGCGCCAGGTGAGAACGCTCACGGTCCCTTCGGCCAGAACGGCGCCCTCGGCGAAGGCCGCGTCCGGGAGGCAGATCCCCGCCACCGGGGTGAAGGAACCGCCGGATTCCTTCCAGACGTTTAGCTGGGACATCCCGTAAAGGCCGGAGGACTCGTAGAGGAGTCCGCCGTGGAAAAAGAGCCCCTGGGTGAACTTCGCGGGCTTAAGGACGTGCCTCGCGGCCTCGGCCGTTACCGTCGGGGCCGCCGGGAATTGGGGGGGGGCCAGGCCCCTGTCGCGGAAGAAGGGCGGGGCCTCCGCTTCGGGAAGCGCGTTGGGCCCGCCCCACGACTTCTCCTCGGCGGAACCGCCGTCGGAGGGGCCGCCGCCCTTTGCCGCGCCGGAGGGCAGGGCCGCCTCCCCTGGCCCGGTCGCCGGAGGCGCGTCCGGGGAACCGGAGGCCGGGTGCCCTTGGGCGGCCCGGCGGGCCTGCGGGGCCGCGTCGCGGCCGGCCGGAGCCGGGCCGGACGCGGCTTGGCTCGAGGGGGCCCCGGGCGGCGGCGGCTGCAAAAGCGAGTATCCGGAAGGCCCCCGCCGCCCCGTTGCGGCCGTCGGGCCGGGGTCGCGCGCCCCCGAGCGGTCCGCCGCGAAGAACGCCGCGGCGCCCAGGGCCGCGACACAAGCCGCGAGAAGCGCCGCGCGCGGCCAGCCTCTTCTGGCGGGGGCCGGGCGCGGCCGGCTTTCGGGGCCTGCGGCGGGGGCCGGCTCGCGCTTTCCGTCGGCCCGCAGGCGGGCCAGGCGTTTCTTATGCTTAGACGGCATGTGACCTTTCGCGGAAGTGGTCCGGAACGGGACTTTTACCGCGCGGGGGGGGCATTTTTTACGCCCGGAGTTTCGGCTCTGGCAGGAATAAGCCTCGGGCCTATGGCCGGGTACGCGCCCGGAAGAAGCGCCCGGAAGGCGGGGCCGCCGGTCGGCCCCGCGCTATTGGCCTGGATAACGGGCTGCGGGGCCCGGATTCCGCGCTTTGGGACGGGATAGGCTGCTTTTGCCCTGGATAACCAAAGCTCAGGCCGCAGTTTACGCCTCGGGGGCGCGAGAAAGGCAGGGCCCCCGGTGCGGGCCGGATACGCCTCAACGACAATCGGGCGGGGCGAAAAGGGGCGTCCGGCAACGCGGAAGGGGAGCCCGGAAAAGCTGGGGAAGCCCCGGGCAGGGGAAGGGAGGCTCGCGTCCGGAGTCTCAGATGCCGGCCACCTCCTCCTTGCTCTTCTTCGCCACCCTGGTCTTCGCGGCGGCGCGGATCTTGGGGACGAGGATCTTCTTGACCGTGTCCAGGCCGCGGTACAGGTTCAAGCTTTCCTTGTCGATTACGTCCACGGCCCCTATCTTGTCGGACCGGAGCTCGGCGGCGCTCCCGGACTTGGCTATGGTGCTGCAGATGATGACCGGGATGGGGAAGTAGACCATGAGCTTCTTCAAGAACGTCACCCCGTCCATCTTGGGCATCACGATGTCCAGCGTGACCACGTCGGGGCCGAGCTCCAGAAGCATCTCGCGGGCCTCGTAGGCGTCCTTGGCGGCGCCCACCACGACTATGTCGGGCTCTCCCTCCAGGGCCTTGGACAGAAGGTTCCTGACGATGGATGAGTCGTCCACGATGAGGACCTTGATGCGCCCGCCCGACCTGACCGGGGTGGAAGCCGCGGGCGCCAGGGACGCGGCGGCCTGGGGCTTGGCCGCCGCGCCGCCAGAAAAGGGTTTGCGGGCGGCCGCGTTCGGAGCGGAGAACGGCCTTTGGGGGGCCGCCTTCGACGTGTCTTCATGGAAGGAGAAGGGCTTGGCGGGCGAGGGCGGGGGGGCGGCGGACCTGCCGGTCTCCTCGCGGGTGATGAGGGAGCCGCTCATGGCGTTCCGGTCCATCTGCTCGACCACGAGCTTGTTGTCCCAGTTCTGGTAGTGGAGCTTCAAGCCGTTGGTGCCGCCGACGTTCTCCTTGATGATGGGAATGTTGTGCTTGCGCAGCGTCTCCCGGGCGATCTCGATGTTGCGCTGGCCTATCTGGACGCCGGTGGAGATGTTGCTTATGACGTTCGCCCCGCCGGAGACTATGGCCTGGAGGCCGTTTAGCGAGCCAACCGTGCGCTCCATGAACTGCAGCAGCACCCCGCACGCGTAGTCGCCGTACTTGCCGCTCCGCTCCTTCGTGGGGCTGGACGGGAGCATGAAGTGGTTCATGCCGCCGAACTTCAGTTGCGGGTGGTAAAGGCACACGGCCACGCAGGACCCCAGGAGGGTCGAGATGTAGTTGGGCTGCTTTGAGATGAAGTACTCCCCGGGGAGCAGGAAGACCTTGCCGATTTCAGCGCTCATATAGGAATGTCTTTTTCCCGGCGGGCCCGGAGGCAGTCGGCCCCGTCGCCGGATCAGGGTTTTCGTCCGGCCGGGCGTTTGCCGGAGGGTCTTGGCGGCCGGAGCCGGGCAAAGATCGGCGTCCGGAGCCGAATCCCGTAACGGGGGCCGGAGCCGGGTCCGGATTAGGAGCCCGGAGCTGGGTCCGGATTAGGAGCCCGGAGCGGGGCCTGATTAGGAGTCCGGAGCCTGGCCGGACAGGAGCTAGAAGCGGGGCCAGGCCGGACAGGACAGGAGCTAGAAGCGGAGCCAGAAGGGGGGAACGGTTTCCGGATCGGAACCGGGAGCGGGTCCGGCGGCGGGCTTGGGCCGGGGCCGGTCGCCGGGAAAAGGTCTCCAGGCCCTCCGCCGGAGGCCAAACGGGCCGCCTGGGCGATTCTTGCCAGGCAAGGGTGACGACCCAAATGTTCGGGCATGAACACGGCCGGCAACCGGATTCGCGGAAGCTCGGGCGGCCCGGGGCGGCGTAAAGCCCTCCTGGCGAAAGGAAGCGGAAGGAAAAGGAGGCATCAGGGGCCGCGGGAAGCCGCGAAGGCCGCGAAGGCCGCGAAGGCCGCGAAGGCCGCGAAGGCCGCGAAGGCCGCGAAGGCCGCGAAGGCGGCGAAGGCCGCGAAGGCGGCGAAGGCCGCAGAAGGCGGCAAAGGCGGCGAAGGCCGCAGATGGCGGCAAAGGCCGCAGATGGCGGCAAAGGCCGCAGATGGCGGCAAAGGCCGCAGAAGGCCGCGAAGGCGGCAAAGGCGGCGAAGGCCGCAGATGGCGGCAAAGGCCGCAGATGGCGGCAAAGGCCGCGAAGGCCGCAGATGGCGGCAAAGGCCGCGAAGGCCGCAGAAGGCCGGGAAGGCCGCGAAGGCCGCAGAAGGCGACGAAGGCCGGGAAGGCCGCAGAAGGCCGGGAAGGCCGCGAAGGCCGCAGAAGGCGACGAAGGCCGGGAAGGCCGCAGAAGGTGGCAAAGGCCGGGAAGGCGCCGGTTGGCGCCTTGGGGCGTCCGGGCCCGCGGCCGGCCGTAAGGACGCGTCTTTGAGCCGGCCAGTGCAGGGACGGTTTCAAGGCGCGGGTTAGGCGGAGGGCCGTGACCGGGCCGGGCGGCCGCCGCGGGCGCCGGGCGGCCAGGCCTTTTAGTTGAGGCCGAAGGCCAAACGGACCACGCCGTCCGCCGCCAGCACCAGGCCCAGGCCGCCGTCGCCAAGAAGGGCGGAGCCGGCCAGGAAGTTAAGGCGCTTGAACTGTTCGCCCAGCTCCTTTACGACCACCTGCTGCTGGCCCATGACCTCGTCCACAAGAAGGGCGTAGCGGCCGGCCGGGGTTTCGACCATGACGAGGAGCCCGTCCGCCGGGTCGGTGTGCTCGGGATCCAGATCGAAGATTTCGTAGAGCTTTATGAGCGGGGTTATCTGGCCGCGGCGGTTCAGTATGAGCCCCCGGCCCTCCACCGTGGAGAGCTCGTCGGGGTTGGGCCTCAGGCTCTCCAGTATCTCGTCCAGGGATATTATGAAGTTCGCCTGGCCCACGCGGACGTGGAGGGCCTTAATCACCTGGAGGGTGACCGAGAGCGGGATCTTGAGGGTTATGGTGGTCCCGGTCCCGACCTGGGAGTCCACGTTGATAGTGCCGTTCAGGGAGGATATGTTGGTGCGCACCACGTCCATGCCGACCCCGCGGCCGGAGACGTCCGTTATCTCCTTCGCGGTGGAGAAGCCCGCCCCGAAGATGAGGCCTATGGCCTCCTTGTCGGTCAAGGCCTGTGCCTGGGTCTCGGTGAGGCTTCCCTTGTCCACGGCCACCTTGCGCATCACGTCGGGGTTAATCCCCTGGCCGTCGTCCTCGACCGTCAGGTAGAAGAACTCCTTGTCGGCCGAGGCGGAGACCCGGAGGAGCCCCTCCGAGGACTTCCCCGCCGCCTCGCGGATGTCCGGGAGCTCGACCCCGTGGTCCAGCGAGTTGCGGACCACGTGTACCAGGGGGGCCTCCAGGGACTCGGCGATTGACTTGTCGAGCTGGACGTCCTGGCCCTCCAGGACCACCCTCACCTTCTTGCCCAGCTGGTGGGAGAGCTCCCGCGACATCATGTTTACCTTCTGGAGGATGCCCTTGATGGGGACCCGGCGGATCTCCATCAAGCTCTCCTGGAGCTCGTCGGAAAGCTCCCTGAAGGCCTGGTTGGCGTTCTTGAAGGCGCGGATGGTGTTGGGGTTGACCTTCTCCTGCTCGATGGTCTTCTGGAGGTAGTTGAAGGTCTCGGCGGTCACTATGAGCTCGCCCACGTAGCTCATGAAGCCGTCCACCTTCTCCTCGGAGATGCGCATGGTTTTGCGCTCCTGGCTTTTCTCCTTCTCCTTGTCCCTGTCCTTGGCCTTCTCGGGGTCCTTCTCGTCCGGGGCGGGGCCCTCGGACGCGCGGGAAGCGGATTCCGCCTCGGGCTCCGGGGCGCCGGGGTAGACGATGTCCAGCTTGTCCATGAAGGAGTCGAACTTGGATTTCACCAGCCCCGCGAGGATGGGGTCGAAGTCCAGCCCGCTCTCGTAGACGGCCGTGAAGTCGCTGGAGGCCTCCTCGAAGGCGGGCTTCAAGGGCTCCCAGCCGTTGCCCTCGACCGCCTTGGCGAGTTCCTTCATCGAGCCGTCGAAGCTTTTGGGGTCGAAGGCGGGCGCCCTCAGGCAGTCGAAGGCCGCGATGGCCGGGCCGCTCAAGTCCACGCCCTGGTAGGAGACGCTTTCCGGGCGGCGGGGCTCGGCCTTGGCTTCCTTCTTCTTGCCGTCATCCAAGGGAAGCTTGTTAACGACGTCCGTTATGTCCTGGATGAGCCTGTCGGGGTCGGTGCCGTTGTCCAGGGCGTCGGCGAGGAGCCCCTTGATCCTGGCGCAGGCGTCCTTGAAGTCGCCTCCCGCGCCGACGGCCGCCGCTTCCCCCCCTATGAAGGCGACCAGGTCGTTCTGGAACTGGGCCTCCTCGGGAAGCAGGGCCGTGGAGCTGTCGCCTTTGGAGAGCCTGTCGAACATGGACTTCAGGTGGTTCCCGGCCAGGAACAGGAACTCTATCGCCTTGGGGGAGGCTTCGCGCTTCCCGTGGCGGATGTCGTCCAGGAGGTTCTCCAGCTTGTGGGCGAAGTCCTTGATGTGGTTCAGGCCGAAGAAGGCCGAGGAGCCTTTCAGCGTGTGCGCGGCCCTGAAGACGGGGTTTATGTGCTCCAGGTTGCCGGGGTCGGCCTCGAAGGCGGAGAGGCTGGAGGTGAACTCCTCCAAGAGCTCCTTGGATTCGGTGATGAACTCCTGAAGCAGTCCCTCGTCAAGTTCAGATTCCGGCATAGGCTCTGCGCTTCCTTGCGGGCGCCCGGGGGCGCTTGCAGCCCTGTCGCGACCCCGTGAGGCAAATGCTGCCTCCCGGCGCGTCCTGGGGTGTCTGTCTTGGGGGGCTAGAGCGCCCCTTCCGGGAATCCTTGAGCTTCGGCGGCCCTGCGCCTGCCCGGCCACGGCGCTGGCTTGCCGAAGGCGGACGCGGGGTTTCGTCCTTACATTTTATAAGATCGATTGGTGGATCACAAGTTTTTGCGGGGGAAAGGACCGTTCGGGCGGCCCGCGGAAGGGCGGCAGGCCCGCTGCGGGAAAGCGTCGGCTAAGCTCGGAACTGGGGCTGGAAGGGGTCTTAGAATCTTACAACGGAAAGGCAAGTGATTTACGTGACTTAAAGAGATAATGTCGGATTATTAACGTCAGGTTAGTGGATATTGATGTATGGCAACAGGAAAACCATTCAGGGTAGATGTTTCTGCGGAATGTGATGAGAAAGAAGCTTGCTGTGCTTTAGTAATAGGAGAGGAGCTGACAAAAATAGCTAGCATCCTTGAACGCCGGTTTAACGGATGACGGACATGCAGGCAGGGCGTCAGGCAGGGCGGGCGGCAGGCAGGGCGGGCGTCAGGCAGGGCGGGCGGCAGGCAGGGCGGGCGGCAGGCAGGGCGGGCGGCAGGCAGGGCGGGCGGCAGGCAAGGGCGGGCGTCAGGCAGGGCGGGCGGCTGGCTGACAGGGCGGACGGCTGGCAGGTTCGGCCTGGCGGATCTGCACCTGTCCGGCGTGTCGGGTAACCTTGGTTCAGGGCTCGCTTGCCGAGATCGCCCGTCTGAGGCAAGTGGGCGGAAAGAAGGGCTCCGAGCCGAACGACCCCGCCGTTCCCGGCTAAGGGCGAAGGCGGGCTTCCTCTCCCTCCTGCTGAAAGCGTTATTCGCCGAACGGCGGCCAGCATGTGTCCGGCGGGGGGGCCCCCTCCCTCCCGTTTGGGATTCAGGCCGGGCGTCCCGCCGCTGGAGCCCCTCCTCGGCCGGGCCGTCTGCTTTGGCGTCAGTTTCCTTTGGACGCCGGGCAACCCGAAAGCCGCCGCTGGACGCCGGGCAGCCCGAAAGCCGCCGCGGGCTGAAACCGAGATGGCGCGGAATTCTCCGGAAATCCCGCCCCGCCGGGCATCCGCAAGGGAGGCGAACGGACGCCGGGAGAGGAGTCCCGGAATCTCCTAGCCGGGAACTGTCCCGTCCTCTCTTCCCCAAGGCGCGTCTGCCGCAGCCAATACGCCAGCTCCGACACGGCGGCGGCCGCCAGGCTATCCGGATTAAACGCTGTAAGTTGACTTGCGGCTATGCGCATCACGCCAAGCGCAAAACGAAAATTATAGGGCCATGGCGGCCTGGAAAGCGCAGGCTGTATATCCCGCTGCCGCCGCGGCTAATAGGCATTCCGGAAAGGACCTGGCCGGCCCGGGCGAACTTGCCCGCCTGAAGCTCCAAGGGTGGCTTTGCTTCGCCCGGGGGCGGCGTCTTTCGTTCTCCGACTCCGTCCTCTTCGAGGACCCCGTCGGGGAATGGAAGCGCGGTCCCGCAGCGAGACCTGCTTATTTGGCATATTTAGCGCTCAACTGCTGCAGGGACGATGCCGTTGCGTGCCCGATGGCGGGGCATGTCCCCCAGGGCGCGAACTATGCGGCTATAGCTTGAAGGCCTGGTTACAACGCTCCCTTTGGAACGCCGCAAATATCGTTCGGCGGCGGCGAGGCAGGGAACACCGCGAAGTCTTTCGGGAGCGATCATTCCAAAAAAGGGCCTTGAAACTCGTATCGGCGGGCCGCGCGAAAGGCTCCCCCCCCGCGGGATACAGCGGCGAATTCGTTCGGGAACGCCGCGTCGGCAGCGAACTGCGCGGCGGCCGCGAACGGACCCCGCCCGCGCGTCCCGAACCGAACAGGCGGTTCTTGCCGCCGTTTAAAGCCTGCCTTGTCGCCGCTGGCCATTAGCTTCCGCCTGACTGGCTTTCGGGAGTGCTCCCCAGCCTCATACGCAAGATGAGGCGCGGAGGCCAGCGGAAAACGCTGCCGCTCCGGCTCGGGCCAAGTAAAACAAAGGCCGCTCCCCGGGCGGCCAATCCCGGCCGAAGGCACGGGAACCCGGACCGAGGGATTAAGTTTTGGCGGCCCCGGGCATTCAATTTCGGAAAACTACGGCGGGGCATGGACGGGAACCGGTTCGGGCGCCAATTTCGGGGAGTTTCGGAGTTCCCTCGGAAAAGACGCCGGAGCAGGCTTCCGGGCCTTATCGACGCGCAAGAAATTGTTAGGCTTGGATCCGATGGCGCCGTAAGGTGAGGCCAAGGGCGTGCCGAAAGAACAAGGCGCTGCCGATCCTTATCCAGGCCCATACCTGTCCAGGCCCTTACCTGCAGGCCCGTATCCCGATTCCGGCCTCGACGGGCCGGAAGCCGGAAGGTTTCGGATCCGCGCCGTCTGCGCACGGCAGGGAGCCCGGATGCGAAAAGTCCCCGCATTTGCCCGATATGGACTTGGAAGCGCGAGCGAGATAAAGTTTACGTGGACGACGAAATGCAGCGGGCGGGCAGGTTGTCAAATACGATAACGCGTGGTTAGTAGTTACTGCGATTCGAAGCAAAGCGAATATTTCGGGAAATTTGCTGCGGCTCCGCCGGCTGTATTTAAGGGTTGCCGCGTCCGCAAGGCGAAGCGCTACGGGATGTTTCGTCGGTATGTAAGGGAGATTCCGCCGGTTTGGGAGCGAGATTTCACCGGTTTGTTTTATCGTGAGCCTTTATGCAGCGTCGTAGTAATGTCTGCTATACAACACGACTTTTTGACATTCTGTGTCAAATTCCGCGCCGGAGCTGCAAGCGCCGCCGCTTCCGGCGAGCCCGGCTTTTCGGGTTCCCTTCCAGAATAAGGAAACGGAAGAGCGTATCCGCGCGCGGCAGTATTGCCCTCATGGGTCGCCGCCGCCCCCCTTCGGCCGTCCCTCTTAGATTGTTGCGGTTCCGGGCGCCCCTCTTAGATCGTAGCGGTTCCGGCCGCCCGCCGTTCCGGGAACCGCTTGGCGCGCTAACGCGGGCCGGAGACGCAAAAAAGGGCCCGTCCTTGCGGACGGGCCCTTTTATCTGCCCCGGAGGGCTTGAAGACCTGTCGAGGGTGGAGGCAAAGGCTACCGGAGAGTGAACTCTACGCGGCGGTTCCTGGCCCAGGCGGCCTCGTTGTGGCCCGGATCGGCCGGCATGCTCTCACCATAGGAAGTGGTGTAGAGGCGGCTGCCGCTGATGCCGAGGTCGATGAGGTAGTTCCTGGCGCTCTTGGCACGGCGATCGCCCAGCGCGAGGTTGTAGGCCTCGGTGCCGCGCTCGTCCGCGTAGCCCTGGAGCTCGGAGGACGCGCCGACGGCGTTCAGGTAGGCCGCCTTCGCCTGGAGCGTGGGCACCTGGTCTGAGCGGATGTTGTAACGATCGAAGTCGAAATAGACGTGATCGTTTAGGAACGCGCGGCGGAGGGCGTCGTCGACCACGCCACCGGTGTCGACGGCTCTCTTGGCGCAGCCCGCCAGGGGCAGGGCCAGGGCGAACACGGCCATCAGCAAAAGAAGTTTCTTCATGCTCAATCCTCCAAGATATAAGAACGGATTATATGCGGCCCTTCAACAGGCCTGACGTCTGCCCGCGCGCGGCGGGCGTGTTTAGCCGGTCCGGGAAAGGAGCGCGGCGGAACGCTGCGGCCCCGGGCGGGGTCCCGACCCCGAGAAGGGACCCTCCCGGCCCCCTCCGGCGTGATAACGAAGAAAAGGCACGAATATCGCTCCGCCGGGCTGTGGCAAGAGCCGTGAACCCAAAACGTAAGGCAAGGAAAGTCCAGGCCGCCGGGGCCCGGAGCGCCTCCGGAAGGCGGCGGCGGTCCCGGCCCCCGGGAGCCCGCGCTGCGCTGGCTTCTCGAGGCTTAACCCAGTATAGACCAAAAACTCGGGACAAGTCAAACGCGGGGGCGGCTGAAAACTCCGCCAGGCAACTAGCGGCCGGAGGCATTTGTGGTTATAAACCATCATGCAGGTTAACGCAAGGCCAATTATTTAAAAACGGCTCCATCGAGCAGTCCGGCGAGCCCTTCGGAAAGGGGGACGGAGGCCCTGAAGTCCAGATCCGAGGCCGCCCGTGAGACGTCCGCCCAGCTCCGGGCCGGGTCCCCCTGCCTCTCAGGGGCGAAGGACGGATCGCGGAAAGCGCCAGGGCGCAACGCTTTTAACATGAAAGCGAGCTCGGCGATGGACACTGGACGCCCCGAGCCGACGTTGTAAGTCCCGGAGGCCCCGCTTTTAGAAGCGGCGAGCATGGTGGCCCGGACCACGTCGTCCACGTGGACGAAATCCCTCGTCTGCGCGCCGTCCCCGTAGATGACGGGGCTTTCGCCCCGGAGCGCCGCCGCCACGAAGCGCGGGATCACCCCGGAGTCCGGCCCGTCCGGCGTCTGCCGGGGCCCGTAGACGTTGAAGTAGCGCAGGCTTACGGATCTTAGCCCCTTGCGCTGGTAGAAAAGCCCCAGGTGCTCCCCCAGAAGCTTCGCCGCCGCGTAGGGGTTGTCCGGCGCGGGGAGCATGTCCTCCCGGTGCGGGGGCGCCAGATCCCCGTAAACGGCGGAGGTGGAGGCGTAAACTATTCTCTCGGCCCCGCCTTCCGCCGCCGCCGAGAACACGTTGAGCGTCCCCGCGCCGTTCACGTCCAGGCACAGCCCGGGCGCCTCCTGGCTCATGGGCACCGAAGCCAGACCGGCAAGGTGGAAGACGGTCCCGCAACCCGAAGACGCCCTCCGGACCGCGTCCATGTCCCTTATGTCGCCTTCGATGAACTCTATCCGGTCCATGACGCCCGCGAGGTTGCGTCTGGCTCCCGACGACAGATCGTCCAAGACCCGGACGTTCATCCCGGTTTTCGCGAGTTCCTCCGTCAGGTGGGAGCCGATAAAGCCGGCCCCGCCGGTGACTAAGGCGGTCATCTCTTTTCCGTTGGACGGCATGGAGCGAGGGTTGCCCGTTAAAGGGGGCGGGGCGGAAAGCCGCGCCCAGGTTGGGTCCGCGACGGCCGGAACTACCGGCGAGGCGGCCCGCGGGAGGGGGGGGCGGCCGGTTGCGGGAAGGCGGCGGCCCAGGGGGGCGGAAAAAAACGCTCCGCCGGGCCTTGCGGCCGGGCGGCGCGAAAGCCCCGGGCGGGCGCGGGGCTGGCTTACGGGCGGGGCTTTGGGAGGAAAGGACTGAAGGGAGTGCGGAAACTGGGCGGATAAAGGTCCCCGGTCGCGTGGCGTCGAGGCTCGCGATTTAAAGCCCGAATCTTTATCGGCCCGAAAAGGCCTTCCCTCAAACGTGAGCTGGCTTGGGCAAGCGGGCGCGGACCGGATAGGGAGGGGGGGGCGGAGGCGGGGGGGGCCGACAGCGGTAATTTTGCTTCCGTCAATCCGAAATGTCAAACCTGGAGCAGGACGTCGCCCGCCAACGCGTGTCCGGCAGCCTGTTGGATGCGAAACCGATAATAATTTCAACGCCTTAAGTCGCATGAAAGCCGGTGAAATGCATGCAGGATTCAAGGGCGGGCGCCAGTAAAGTTCCTGGCCAAGTCCGATCGGGGGCGGGGGGAAAAGGGAAAGGGCGGCGAGGCGAAGGGGCGGTGAGGTCAGGTGATAAGGTGATAAGGTGATAAGCAGATAAGGGGATAAGGGGATAAGGGAAGGGGATAAGGGGATAAGGGGATAAGGGGATAAGGAGGCGAGGCGCCGGGTACCATGGAAGCTTGCGGGATTGGGGGCGCCTCATGCGCGGGACAGAGCGCAGCGGCACGGGACGGGGGCGACTGAGCGCAGGAAGAAGGATTCCTCAGGGCCGGAGAGCCGAAACCCCGCGGAAAACGCGCGGATCGAAGCGTGGGGCGTCGCTAGCGCGGCGGGGCGTCACTCGCTCGGCACCCGCATCCGGGGGGGGATACCCGCACCGGGGGCAGGAAGTTTGCCGTGTAAATCCAGCGCCTCGACGTTTTCCAGCATCCGCGGGGCCTGGGGAGCTCCTTTGGGCGGCTTTAAGCCGATCCGTAGTCGCGGCAATCCCCGTCAGAACCCTTCCCTCCGTATCCGGGGCCCCTTGGGGAGTACCGGGAGATCTAAGCCCGGCAAGCCCGGGTCCCCGGGCGGGGTATCAGGGGATTGTGTGGGCGGTGTCCCCGGGGATCACCGGCGCGGCGTCCCGGCTCCTTTACCTGGAGTAGCCGAACCACAGCGACTTGAAGGGCCCGTCCGTCCTGAAGGCGCGGAAGGACGGCTCCAGGAGCGCCTCCCTGAATTTGGGCCACAGCAGGAGGTCCTCGTCCCGGGCGCTGTGGAGGAGGTGCTTCCTGAGCTCTTCAAGGCTCCCGGACCAGGCGGCCCAGCGGGCCCGCGCGTAGCCTGAGGAGCGGCGCCTTATGGAGTCGGCCTCGTCCCAGAGCCTTTTGGCGGCAAGCTCGGCGCCTTCGCCCTTGCCGCCGTCCCCCAGGGAGGACTCGGCAAAAGCCAGGCCTTTCTCAGCCAAAACGAAGCTCAGGAGTTCGGAATCCCGTCCTTCGGTTCTGAGGAGGCCCTCGGCCTCCGAGAGGAACTTGAGAGAGAGCCGGAAGTAGGCCTTCTCCTCCTCGGGGGGGAGGTAGCCGGTGGCGGCCGAGCGCCTCAGGAATGACGCCAGCTGGAGCATGTGCCAGGGGCCCATGCCCTCGGGTGGCGCCAGGTCCAGGAGCCTGGACGCGAATGAGTTCAAAGAGGACGCGTTCCGCTCGGGCCGGGTGGAGGACGACAGGGTCACGCGGAGGAAGCTCTCCGGCTCCAGGAAGCGTATCCTCGCCGGATCCCTCCGGAAGGGATCCAGGGGGTCGGGAACCATGTCGGAGTCGGGGTCGGCCTGGGGTTCTTCGCCCAGGGAAACGAGTTCCAACCCTTCCCCCGCCGCGCCCAGGAGTTCCAGGAAATCCCTGCGGTCGCCGCCGTTGCGGGCGCCGCCGTTCCAGGGCCCGGGGTTCCAAGGCGCAGGGAGGTTGGCGGAGCCTTGCGGCATCGGTCCGGCGGGGGCGTCGCCCTCTTCCAGCCCGGGAGGCGCGGCGGCGGCCCCCGGTCCTCCCTGGCCGCCGGTCACAAGGGCGGTTTCCGGGGAGCGGGGCTCCAGCGGGGGGGCTCCGGAGCTTCCGGCGCCGAAGGCGCCCGGCGCGGCCCCGCCGGCCCCTTCCGGGCCGTGAGAGTTCCGGGCGGAAGCCCCCCCGGGGACGGCGTTGCCCGGCGCGGGCGCCTGGCCGTTAATTTCGGGGGTCCCGTTCCGGCTTCCGTTCGGCCTTCCGTTCCGGTTCCCGTCAGGGCTCCCGTTCAAGTTTCCGCCAGAACCCCCGTTATGGCGGCCGCCAGGGCTTGCGTTCCCGTTTCCGCCGCCTTCCGCGCTCTGGGCCGCCGGGCCCGGGGGCGGCGGCTCGTTGGCTCCGACGCCGCCTCCGGGGGTCTCTGCCGATATCTTCATGAGAAGGGCGAGCGCGAGGGCGAAGCGGGCGTCCGGGTCGTCGGGGCGCAGCGCGCTTAACCTGCGGCAGATTTCGGCCAGGAGCCTGTAGGCCTGGGCGCTTTGGCCCGGCGCTTCCCGGGCGGCGCGGTAGACGAAATCGGCCATCTCGTTCAACTCGGGAACGAAGGGGCTGTGGGATCTGAGGTTCTGGCGGAAGGCGGCCAGCGCCTCGGCGGTGAGCCTTTCGCGGGCGGCGGGCCCGGGCGTCGTCTCCAAGGCCGCCATGAGGCTCTTGCCCCAGCCGAAGAAGGCCCCGCCGGAGTCCGGCTCCCTCGACGCCGAGGAGAGCGCGAGGGCGAGCGACTGCTCGAAGTAGGGGAGGAAGGCGTCCTCGGCGGGGGCGAGCGACGCGAGCCCCAGATACGCCCTCGAAAGGGATCTGGAGTAGAGTATGGAGGCGGGGCTCAGATCCAGGGCCTGCCGGTAGCCGGCGGCGGCGGCGGCGAGTATGCGCCTGCGGCGGGCGTCCAGCTCTTCCCGGGAGAGGCTCACCAGAAAGGCCTGGGTCCTTCCGGTCTTAAGCTCCAGGGCCTCGCCCTGGCGGAAAAAGGCCCGCGCGACGCTTTCCGCGGCCTTGAGGGCCGCGGCAGGGTCCTCGGGGCCCGGCTGGGGTTGCGGCTTTTTCCTGGCCCTGGCGCCGGCGGGACCGTTCTCGCCGGCCGCTTTCAAGGCGGCCTCGCGGGCCGCCGCGGCGGCTTCCCCGGCCCTTTCCGACTCGGCGGCCGCCGAGGCGCGGATCTCTTCTATGTAGGCCGCGTAACGGAGATCCCCCTCCGCCACGTAGTGGTCGAAAAGGCGCGAGTCCAGCTGACGGTCGGCCCGGGCGTAGAAATCGTCGCCCCACAGGGCGTTGGCTTCGGCGGGGCGGTCCTTGGACGCGAGCCAGCGGGTGAAGAGCTTGTCCTTGAGCGCCCACAAAGCGGACGAGGCTTCGCGGTCCGGCGCTTCCTGCTCGGCGCGGTCCAGGGAACCCAGGAGGCCCTGGGTCTCGTGGCTGTCCAGGGGCAGGGGGACGCCCAGCTCCAAAAGCCTCAAAGCTTCGTAGAACATCGAGGATCTGAGTTCCGGGTCAGTTTCTGATCCCGAAAGCGCGAGTGCCGTCCCGGACCAGGCTTCCAAGACTTCGATCTTCCTTATCTTTTGGGGCCCCTGGCGCGGCAGCCCGCGCCAGGGCACTTCCGCCGGCATGGTCCTCCAGAGTTCCGCGAAGCTCCCGTCGGCGTCCGAGTAAAGCTTTTGCCTCGCGGCGGCGTCCTCTCCCGCCTGGACTATGTAGAGCATGTCCGCCCAGTAGCGGGGATTGCGCTCCGCCGGGAGGTTCTCGGAAGCGTGCCGGGCCGCTAGCTCGTCCAAAGTGGCCTCCCCGCGCCTGAGCCTTCCCGCGAAGGCCAGCTCGGAGATGATGGGGGCGGCCGGGGCCGAGGGGGAGGCGGCGGCGGGGGCGCGGTAGCTGAGGGCCCTCTGGTCGAAGGCGGTCTCGAACTCCAGGCGCGCCGCCCTCGCGAACTGGAACTGGGCCTGGTCCAGAAGCTCCCTGCGGTCCCAGGGGTCGCGGGTGAACAGGGCGCGGATTTCGCTTAGCCTTCCCAGCTCCCGGAAAACGGCGGGATCGGCGGGTTCGGCCGCGGAAGCCCTGTAAAGCAGCACCGTGGCCTTCTCGACCAAGGCCAGGTAGGCGTTTCCGTCTGTCTCGTCCGGATCCTGGGGGGTCAGGAGGAGTTCCCGCGCCTCCTTCCTCAACTGCTCCGCCGCTGACCTCCGCGCAAGGGGATCCGGCGAGGCGGTATCGCCCGCCGCGGCCAGGGCCGCGGGGGAGGCGCCTTCAGAGGGCGGGGAGGATCCCCCGGCCGCCCGCGGAGGCGCCGTTTCGGGCGGGGAGGCGGCTGGCGCATCGGACTGCCCGGCCGCCGGGGCCGGGGCCGCAGGCGCCGCGTCGGACGGGGGAGGGGCTGAAGCAGGGGAAGTAGCGGGGGACGAAGCGGTTGACGGAGGCGCGACGGGAACGGCCGGCGACGCCACTGCGGGCGGAGAGGCGGCGGCGGGCGAATAGGACGGAGCGGCCGGAGTTGACGGAGAGATAGCGCCTGGGGTCGAAGCGGAAGGAGCCCCGGGAGCGGCTGCGGCTGGCGGAGAAGGAGGAGAGCCGGGAGCGGTTACGGCTGGCTGAGCGGAAGGAGAGTCCGGGGCGGCTGGCGGAGAAGGAGGAGGAGAGCCGGGAGCGGTTGCGGCTGGCTGAGCGGAAGGAGAGTCCGGGGCGGCTGGCGGAGAAGGAGAAGAGCCGGGAGCGGCGGCGGCTGGGGAAGATTGCGGCGGGGTTGAAGCGGCGGGACGGGAGCCGGGGGCTCCGGACGCGGGCTCGTAAACCAGCGTCGGAACAGGCTCAGGGGGGGACTTGGCCTGATGCCCTTCAAGCGTCGGCGAGGGGCCGGGAGGGCTTGCCTCAATGCCCGCAGGGTCCGGAACGGCGGGAGCGGCAGTCGCGGCAGTCGGCGCTGGACGGCTCTCTCCGGTTGGAAACTGCCGGGGGTTTGCGGCGGGAGCGGCTTGCGACAGGGTCTGAGGGACAGGCTGGGCTGCCGTCAGCGGCGCCTGCTGAGGCGCAGGCTGGGCGGTCGTCAGGGGAGCCTGTTGCGGTGGCGTTTGGGGGAGAGGCTGAGGCGCGTCGGGCGGCGTAGCGTCGGGCGGCCCGGTCGGAGGAGCGGGGGACGGCACGTAATAGACGCGGTGCTCGGGGGGAGGCGGGAGAACCCTTGCGGGAGGATCGCCTTGCTGGTCGCCGTAGGCGGGAGGGGCCGGGGGAGTGCCGTCCTGGGCAACGAGCGCTGGCGCGGGAGAGGCTATGAGGAGGAGGGCTTGGAGGGCCGCTAAGGGAAGAAGGGGGAAGCTCCGCTCGCGTCCGGGTGGCATTTCGGGTACCTCTGGTTTTTCGTGTGTCCCGGCAGGCGCCCGCGGCGTCCGGGCTCCGGGTCGCGGGCCCCTTGCCGCCGAAACCTCAACTCTGGCATCGTTATCCTGGACTGCCGATTACGGACGTTTGGACGGGGTTCGCGGTTCCCCGGCATAGGGGAAGCCGGGGCGCGGGCCGGGGGGGCCGGGCGTGCAAGGCGCTTAAGTTTGGGCGGGGGTGAGGCGCGAGCTCTGACCCGCCCTTTTCCGCCGCCCTTAAGCGGCGGACTCTGAGGCGCGACAAGTGTACACCCGCAACCGCGAAAGTCCTGGGCTCCGCCCTTTCCGCCGCGCCTTAGCGGCGGTCTCGGAAACGCCATAAATGTACACCTGCAACAATGGAGGCCCTGGATGCTGCCGTTTTTGCCTGCCGCGAGCGGAGGTCTCGGCGGCGCCATAAATGTGCCCCCGCAGCAGGGAACGGCCGCGATGCCGAACTCTCCGTCGCTTAAGCGGGGGTCTAGCGGCCTCAATAATGTACACCCACGATAGTGTACACTCTTGTTGGCGCTTTTCCGCCGCGCTTGAGCGGCCGGCGTTGAAGCGACCCGACGGGTCCCTCCGGCGTGCCCCCTCGTTGACTGCCTTCCCGCGGTATATAAACGGCGGCCTTGCCAATGTTCAAAGCGGCGGCCTGTGAGGCGCCTTTGTCGTACACCTACAACGGTGTACGCTCTCGGTCCCGCTCTTCCCGTGAATCTTGCCGGTGGTCCAGCCTATGTTCAAAGCGGCGGTCTGAGAGGTGCCTTTGCCGTACGCCTGCAACGGGGCACGCTCTCGGTCCTGCCTTTCCTGCGGTCCAGCCTATGTTCAAAGCGGCGGCCTGAGGGGCGCTCCGAGCGTACGCCCGCAACAGTGTACACCCGCAACGCCGAGAGCCTCAACGCCGCCCCCTGGCGGCGGATTAATAAAAGCGGAGCGGCCGTTGCAGCCCTTGACAAACAATGTCTATTAGTCCGCCTGAGTATCCGTTCACGGGCCAGGCCAGGCGGGCCGGACAGTCGCCTGCCTTCGTTGCGAACGCAGTCGCTGCCCGCATGGCAGCTAATGCCGGAGAACCAGCCGACCCGCCGCCCTATCAGTTTTGCTGCCTTCCAGGCTACCGGACACTTCCTTCCAGCACCCAAGATCTCCTCCGCCGTCCTTCCAGGCCCTCCTCCCGCCAGCCCGCTCCCTTCCAGGCACTTTTCCCGCCCCCCGTGAACGGATACCCGCCTGATTGCTGTATAATAATAAATAATGGCAATAAAATGGCTGTTTTAATTTAACGTTAGCAATAAACTGTTTTCATTGTTTATTTTTTTCTCAGGACAGGTGGACAAAGGAAGAGGAAATTTTAAGCGGGCTGACCGTGAGGACGATCAGGATCGGCGGCGAGGACGTCTTGGCCGTGGAAGCGGAAGAGCTGCACGAAGCCCTGATGAGGGCGGACGACGTCGGCCCCTGGTTCCGGGGCAGGGCGAGGCAGTTGGAGCTGGAGAAGGGGCGGGAATGGATCGACCGGCGCGTCCCCGGCCCCGAAAGGGGCTCCCCCCGGACGGACAGGCTGCTGTCGATGTCGGCGGCGGTGTTCGTGGCGGCGAACGACGGGGGGGCGCGGGCCAGGCGGGTCACGGACGCGCTGATGGCGGCGTCGGCCCCGCCGTTTTCGGCGGAGATGCGGGCCCTGGCGGGCAGGCTGGGCGCAGCGGAGCTGGCCCTGGGCAAGATCCTCGCGGCCAGGACGAAGGCGAAGGGCCCCGGGCGGCCCAGGAAGAAGCTCCCGTACTTCGACTCCTAAAACGACTCCTACCCGCTGGGCGAACTCTGGAAATCCGTGCGGGTCAGGACGTGGGACCTGCTGGCCGCCCCGGGGGAATGCCTTCCGAAGGGCGGGGCGGCGGGCCTGGCGCGGGACACGGGGAAGCCGCTGAAAGAGAGCGGCGGCAGGGAGCCCGTCTTCTGGCGGTTCGCGCGGGAGCTGGAGCGGGCGCCCTGGCCACGAGGAGCCGGGCGTGGTTCCGGGAGTGCCTGGCCGAGGCGGAGGGGAAGCTGAAGGTAGTCTGCGGGGAGAACGGCGTGGCGTGCATCCGGGGCGTCACCTGCGCCGACGAGGGCGACCCGGACTGGCGCAAGCTTTCGGAACCGCTTCCGGACTGGCTGTAAAAAAAGCCCTCTGGGAAGGGGGCTAAATTCGACTCAATACCTTTCGAGGCCTGCAGGATAACCATCGGGCCGGGCCGGGTCAAGCCGCCAGGCTCCGGAAAAGGGGGCCAGGGTCGACTTTCCCCGGAAAGCGCAGCCCCCCCCCGGGGGGCGCGGGGAACCCGAAAACCGCGCCTGCGGCCTTCAGGGGTCGTTTAAAGGCAAGTGCCCCCGGAAGCCCCGGTGGGCTTCG
>JAIRZX010000500.1 GCA_031267005.1 Deltaproteobacteria bacterium | reverse complement strand
TGTGCAAGGCCCTTTGGAGGGTAGGGGCCGGGTTTATCCGGCCAGGACCGCTACCGGCGCGTCCAGGCAGGAGGGGGGCGGTTGGCTTCCTGATCTTTCGGGGAAGGAGCGGATAGCGTGTAGCCTCAAGCTCCAAGCCCCAAGTATTAAGCCTAAGCCTAAGCCTTAGGTCTGGAGTTCGTCTGCGGTGCGGGGATTGTCGGCCAAATAGTCAGTGTCAGCCTTAACGCGTTTCTTCGGCGCCCTGGCCCATGAAAGCCGCGTCATGCCGCCCCGCAACATGCAGCGGCCTCCCCTGCGCCGCAACACCGGAAAACTTTCAAGCTACACCCCATGCTTTGGCGCGGCGCCCCGGCCCATGAAAGCCGTGTCGTGCCGCCCCGCAGCATGCAGCGTTCCCCCCTGCGCCGAGGCGCCGGAATACCTTTCATGCCGGAGCCTGTCACTTTCCGGCATCGGCCGGGGCCACGCTCGTCGGCGCGTACAACGCCGCCTTTTCCCCGACGAAGGCGGCCCATTCCCTGTCGCCGTACATGAAGTGCCACCACTCGCCGTAGAAGGGGGCGAAACCTTGGGCGAGCATGGCGTCGTGCATGAACAGGCGGTTCGCGAGCTGTTGCGGGGTGACGCGGGTCGAGAAGGTCCTCATGACGTCCTGGTCGTCCGCCGCGGTCGCGCCAGGGGCCGCCGGGGCGCCGCCGTCCTTTTCGGCCGGGGCGGCCGGATCGGAGGCGGGCGGCGAGAAGTCCATTTCCTCGCCGTCTTCGAGGGTTACGAGCCTTATGTCGACGCATCCGCCGGTGGTGTGCCCTGCGAGGGGTGGGTAGGCGGCGAAAACGTCGGCGGCCCTGTTGAGGCCGTCCTCTGAATATTCCTTGCCAGATTCGTCCCACTCCTTCTTTATCCGCGCCTTGTTGGCCTCGAAATACTTCGCCTGCACCTCTGGATGGCGGTAGCCGTAGACCACTTTAAGCCCGTAGCCGGCCGGCTTGAGCCCGGCGTTGACCGCGGCCAGCTTAACCGCCACCGAATCCCTGACGAGGACCGTTTTGCCCGTGTACGGGACCATGTCCGCGCTCTGGGCGGCCAGGATGCTGGGATCGTACTTGCGGACGTCTACCAGCGGCTCTCCGCTCGAGCCGACGTCGACGGCTGTCCTCTGCTCGAAGCTCATGGGTAGCGTGGGTCAGGAGGTTGAACTGCTTCGCGTCGGGCGCGGGGATGGTTTTGGGTGCGGCCAGCGAAACGGCCGCTCCCGAAAGGATAAACGCCGAGAAGGAAAAAACGGCGAAAATTAGGCCCGGTTTCATGAACGGCTCCTCCTCCGCCCGCTGCGCGTTGCGCAGGACGCGCTCCGCGGGATTTGCGCCGGGATTGGCGCTCAGTGCATGGAATATCATAATTTACGGCGTCCGCGCTAACTGGCCGGGCGTCCGAGCTTGACTGGCCGGGCGTCCGAGCTTGACCGGCCGGGCGTCCGAGCTTGACTGGCCGGGCGTCCGAGCTTGCGGGCCCGGCGTCCGCGTTTTCTGGCCCGCTCCCCTGCGGTCGTTGCCGACGGCCCGCTCCGGGCCGGGATCGCCCCGAAGTTCCCGGACTGCCCCTGAAAGCGGTTTGGGCCACCCCGGGCGCGGGCAGAAGCCCCGCGGCGGCCCGGAGGCGCCCCGGCGGACCCGCTGACCTTCGGGGACGGGCGCTAATAGTCCTTTTTCCAGCCGAGGGCCACGCGCGAGGAGGACGTCGAGCTGCGGCCCGTGAGGCTTATGCTGGGGCTCAGCTCCACCTCCACCCGGACTCCGGTGGTGTTGTCGGTGAGGTTCTGTTCGACGCCGACGTAGATGTTGTCGGAGAGGTACTTGCCCGCCTCCAGGGTGGAGCCGCCCCCGGCGGAGGCGTTCTCGTCGTCGCCGTCCAGGCCCAGGTTGTCGCGGAACTCGTTGCCTTCTATGTGGCGGTCGTTCCTTCCGCCGGTGCCTTCGCCCAGGCGCAGGACCGAGAGCCCCAGCGCGTCCCGCATGGTGACGAGCGGGTTGGGCATCCCCCGGCCGACGCCCGTCATCTGCATAAGGCTGTTGGCCAGCTGCAGCGCTTCCAGGCGCGAGAGCTGGGAGGACTCCTTGCCGAAGAGGACCTGGCTTACCACCTCGTCCTGGGGGTAGGGCGGGCTGCTCTCGAAGCTGATGCGGGGGCGGCTGAGCGTTCCCCGCACCTTCAGGTAGGCCGTGAGGTCCGGCACGACCCTGGTGAGCTCGATGTCCAGGCCGGGGTTGAAGCGCCTCATGTTGCGGAAGTTGATGCCGCCGCCCGAGAAGGTGAAGTCCTTGCCGAGGAAGGCGAAGTAGCCCCTGACCGGCTTCAGCTGCCCGCTGTACAGCGGCGCGCCCGTAGTGCCCCCCAGGCGGATGGAGCCAGACCACTCGCTGTCGAGCCCGCGGCCCCTCACGTAGGCGCTGTGCGGGATGTCTACGGAGATGTCCAGGGCCGGGCCGGCTGTCACCTTCTGCTCGCCGTCGTCTATCTCCAGCGTCCGCACTGAAGCTCCCCCGGCCGTTTCGTTCAAGTCCACCTCGAGCGTTTCCAGCACGGCCTTGGCGGAGATGGCGAGCCCCGAGAAGGGCCCGGAGATCCTGGCCAGCCCCGAGAGCGTCAGGCTCACGTCGTCGCGGTGGAGCGGCGAGAGGTGGCGCAGCTGCCCGCGCACGTCCACGGCGGGCGTGGCGCCCAGCGAGAGGCTCCCCTGGAGGGCTATCGAGCCGTCTCCGCCGTCCGAGGCCTCCAGGACCACCGAGACGTCGTTGGCGTTCTCGGCGACGCGCCCCTCGAGGTTTATCCCGGAAAGCGAGATGCCCACGGCGCGGTCCTCGTAGGCGCCGTTCGCGAGGTACACCGTGCCCCCGCCTTTCAGGTCCGACAGGGTCCCGTGGAGTTTCGCGTCGACGTCTATGGCGCCCGAAAGGAAGCGGTCGTCCAGGCCGAGGAACCTCCAGAAGCTCTCCGCCCTGCCCGTCCATTTCAGCTCGGCCTGAACCGGGCCGCCCAGGTCAGGCACCGGGAAATCGCCGGACTGCCTGAAGGGGAAGCGGTACTTGACGTTCACGGGCGCGAGGTCCGGCGCGCTCGAGGACGGGTCGTCGGAGGCGCCCGGTGCCGGCGCTCCGGGGGTTCCGCCAGCGCCGGGCGTTCCTCCGGTGCCGGGACCCGTCGGCGTCCCCGGCGCGCCGGGCCCGCCCGGGGCCCCCGTTGCCGACGCCGACGCCGGCACGGCCCTGGCGGCGGCCCCGGCGGCTCCCGAGGCCCGCCGG
>JAIRZX010000485.1 GCA_031267005.1 Deltaproteobacteria bacterium | reverse complement strand
ATCGCCATTGGCTCCATGGATTTTCTGTCCAGATCGCTCAGAAGTCCTTTGATCGCGACCACCATGTGCTCCCTGAGCTCCCTGCGGCTGAGGTGCCCGAGGTACGGATTGAGATGGTCAAGCAACAACTCGTTGAATTCATCCCCGTCCAGAGCTGACACTCCGATCTTGTCCAATATGCCCTCGAAATGGACCGGCTGGCCATTCATCATTTCTAGCGCCTCCATTCTGCCATGCACCAAACGCCCGACGTCGGGACGGAAAATTCTTTTGAAACGGCGGTTCATGACATAGACATACAGATCTTTTTGGTGCCCGTGGAAGACGAAGCCCTTTCCAAGCTTCCCGAATCCTTTGGTGACCCCCAAATACGTCCAATTGGCCGCCTTATAATTCCAATAATTGTTCAAGATTTTAAAAAAACTATACATTTCTATCATCTATGATATTAAAAATTTATTATCTGGATATATCAATTTTTGAAATCTTGAAAAATCATTGGAATAAGACACCCCGCAGAACAATTCCAGGTCGACGAAGGTTTCGACCATGTATGGTTCGACGTCGTACTGCCTCTCCCAATCCTCACGCACCCGTTTGATGCTCATGGAGAGGACGCGCGAGGCCAGGTTCTTAACGCGTATCCAGGGAAGAATCAGAAAACGGTTGTTGTTCAACAGATGCGGAAGGTACTCCAGCCTCGTTTTCTCGTCCCACCCGACATACAAATCCCTCTGCCCCAGCCGGTATGCCGCGGAGCAGAAGCTGACGGCCCCGACAAGCCTGGCCCCCAAGCTGACCAGGTATTTCACGCGACCGCCTATTTGACTTACATATCCGAGGTAGTGGTATTCCCGCACCAGCTGGTCCCACTGAGACTCCTCCGGGGTCTCATCCATCTTATGGAACAATATGGGTTCTGAAAAGGAACCCAGATCCCCTATTAGTGGTGTTTGGTCGTCAGAACATGCCCAATTCATGCTATCTCCTTCGGTGCTAACTTCCTCAATTCTTACTATACAGAGGAGAGCTTCAAGAGTCAACCCCTTCAATAGATCTTTGTAGTGTTAACATTGTAAACGCGTATCCGTTCACGGGGGGGGTAAACCGACCTTTCTGTGGGTTGACCAGAGGGAGAAGGAGGGGATCCGTTCACGTCAAGGAAGGAAAACGCGTCGGGGGGGCTCCTCAGGGAGTGACTCCGGTTGCGGGAAAGCAAGGCGGGCGTCAGCGGTCGGGCGGCCCGGCCTCAGGGAAGAGCGGGTTTAACGGAAGGCGGTCGTCTGCCGCGCCGCGCAATGGAAGACCTGGTGTGGCAGGATGACCTGGTGTTGCAGGATGAGAGTAGCCCGACAGCCTGAGACTGGGTCAAGGCCACCACCGTGAACGGATACTTTGCGGGCGTTTCCCGGCTCGGTGCTCCGCTCGGCCGCAGACGAGATCGCCTCCGGCCAGCCGTGGGCGGAATCGCCTTCGTCAGGCGTGTCGGCGCGGGGCGGGGGCTGTTCAGCCTGGAAGCGCGTCGAGCCGCTTGAAGTCGAAGCCCGGCCCGGAGAGCGCCTCAAGCATGCCCGCGTCCAAGGACTTCTTGTTCACGGCCCTAGTGAGTTCGGCCACGCCCTCGCGGTTGCCAAGGACGGTGAAGCCCGCCATAAGGCCGGCGGGGCTGGTCACGACCTTCCGGTAGGAGTCCCCCTCTTCGTGTTCCGAGAACGGCAACTTTCCCTCGGGGTCGATGTTGCCGACGGAGGTGAGATCGATCCCGGCCACCTTGAGGATCGCGGAGGGCGCCACCGGGACGTAGGGGACGCGCCTCGCCGGGTCCTCCTGGACGATGTTCCGGCCGGCCGCGAGCCCCTCGGCCCTGGCTATGGACCACATGCCTCCCCGGCGGTCCGGGGTCTGGGCGCAGTCGCCGGCTGCGTAGACTCCGGGCCTGGTGGTCTCCATGAACTGGTCCACCACGATGCCCCTATCGGTTTTTAGGCCCAGGGGGACGGCGAGTTCGGCAGCCGCCGTCACGCCGGCGGAGACGGCCATGAGATCGCAGTTGATGCCCGCTCCGGACTTGAGGACCACGCGCTCGAGCCTTTCGGCCCCTTCGGCCCTCTCGGCCTCTGCCCCGAGGTGGAACACGAAGCTCTTGGCCTCAAGGAGTTTCTGGAGCTTTGCCGAGCTCTTGGGGGTGGTCTGTAAAGGGAGCACCCGGCCGCCCATCTCCAGGACGTGCACCGTTAGCCCCATGCGGGTCAGGGCGAAGCCCAGTTCGAGGCCCAGGAGCCCCGAGCCAAGGAGCACCGCCGTGCGGGAACTCTTGGCCGTCTGCCGCAGGGCCGAGGCGTCCGTGAGGGTGCGCAGGGGGAAGACGCCCGGGAGGGTGAAATTCCTCGCGGCGTCCGGCATGAAGGGCACGGCGCCCGTGGCGACGAGGAGCGCGTCGTAGGTGAGTCTGCTCCCGAGCGAGCCCCGCGCCTGGCGGGTCTCGGGGTTCACCTCGAGGAGCGTCTCCCCCAGCCTGAACTCCAGGCCCGGCTGGCGGTACCATTCCTCGGGATGCACGTATATGGCGTCCGAGGCCGCTTCCCCCGAAACGACCTGGGGGAGACGGGGGCGGAAGTACGGGCGCTGGGCCTCGCGGGAGAACAGCACCACCTCGCACTTGGGGTTTTCCTTCCTCGCGGCCTCGGCTGCCGAAAGCCCGGCGATTCCCGCTCCGGCTATGACTATGTTCATGGGGCTCCCCTCCGCGGCCGGCCTTGAAGGCGGCCGGGGCGGCTGCTGCGCGCCCGCCGCGCGGAAGCCGCGGCGGGCACAATAAAGCGGCCCGGCGGGCGGGCTACTCGACGCTCGTGATGCAGAACTCCTCCTCGATCCCGGCCTTCTTGAGCAGGAAATAGTCGCCCTCTTTAAGGCCCAGGATGGCCTTGCCCATGGGGGCGGCGATGGAGAGGAAGCCGTTCTCGGGGTCCGACTCGAAGGGGCCCACCAGGGTGTAGGTGTGCTTCTCGTCGGTGTCGATGTTCTCCCAGGACACCTTGGCCCCGAAGACGCACTTGGTGAAGGGGCCTACGGGGTCCACCACCTGGGAGCTCCCGATCTTCAGCTGCAGCTCGTCTATCCGGGTGAGGATTATCGACTGGCGTTCCTTGGCCGCGTGGTACTCGGCGTTCTCGGAGAGGTCACCGTGGGCCCTGGCCTCCTCGATGGCCTTTATTACGTTGGGCCGGTCGAGGGTCTGGAGCTTCTCCAGCTCTTCCTTCAGTTTGGCCATGCCCTTCCTCGTTATGGGGTTGCTCATATCGCCTCTTCGCGTTTTTTGGGATCGGTGCGCGGGCTTCCGGCCCGGGTTCCGGGACGGCCCCCCCCGGCGGGCAGGAAAGATTCACCCCGCCCGGCTCAAGGCTGGGCGGGGTCTCGCGAGCGCTGGGGAAGCTTCCGAAAATTCCAAGAAAAATTATAACAAGTCGGCCTCGGGGCTGTCAAACCGAGCTTCCAGGCGGCTTCGGATGGGACAGGTGACGGCCCGGCGAGCGGCGCGGCCTTCCTTTGCAGTAGATCCGGGAGGGGCGGGGCCGTCGCTCCGCGCCGCCGTGGGAGGGGCCGCGACAGTATTTCTTCGGGCGGGCGGGGCGCACCGCCTCCCTCAGTACGGGAAGCTCCGATGCGTTTGTTGCGCAGGTGACGGGCCGGCGGCGAAGGGGGGGCACGCCCGCGGACCCGAAGGCCAGCGGAGCGCCTGGCGTCCCGCGCTCGAAGGAGGCGTTTCCAGCCGCGGCGGCGCGCCGTCGCCTTCCGTCCGGCTGCCGGGGCTGCCGCCCCGGCGGCGATCCGGGTGTGGCGACTTGACTCGGACGGCCAGCGGCTCCGCGGGCGGGCGGGGCTGGGCGTCAGGCCCCGGCGCCTTCGGGCTTTTTGAAGATTATGCGGTGGTCGACCAGGTTCATGCTCAGGATCCTGCCGTTCAGGAGTTTCTGCTCGCCGAAGATGCTCTTGAGCTTCCAAGCGTCCTCGCCGTCCGGAAGAATCTCGTCCACGGCGGCGAGGTAGAGCTCCGGCTCCTCGTTGGGCGCCCCGCCAGTCAGGTACACGTTGGCTTCGCACATGTCGGCCACCTCTTAAGTTTGCGGCGCCCGTAAGGCGCGGCGGCCCGCGGGGCCCGCAGGGCTAGCGGTTGCTTTTCAGGATCTCCACCGCCTTGGCGACCAGGTGGGGGAGCGGCTCGCTTGCGTAGCCGGCGAGCACGACCCTTTCGAGGGAAAGGGGTATGAAGATCTTAAGGATGTCCGAGGACATCACCGCCTCGGCGATGGCCGGGGTTATCTCGCCCATCATGGAGTTGGCCCAGCCGGCGGCGATGGGCGCCACGAGCGCGTCCGCCCTGGCGAGCGACACCTTTATGGCGTTCTCCCCTGTGGCGCCGCGGTTG
>JAIRZX010000451.1 GCA_031267005.1 Deltaproteobacteria bacterium | reverse complement strand
CCCCCGCCCACCCCACTGGCCCCAACGCATGCATTTCAGCGAAGAGTCGATTTCTACGAACTTGTGCTAATAGACACTAGCCGCCCGTACTCTCCAGCGCCCTGCAGGGGCTTCCGAGCGAGTCGGCCGACCGGCTCCATGCTGGATGGCCGCGTCAGCATCCGCGAGCGAGCCGTCGGCGCACCCCTGAAACCGCCTTTCCTTCCGGGACGCCTTTCCTTCAGGGTCCGGCTCGCCCCGACCCGACAGTTTGCGCCGTACGCAGGCGCGCCGGGGAACGCGTCCCTGCGGCGCGGCGCCCGTCGCCGGCTGCGGCCGAAGTTACGGGCCGGGCGACTGGCCCTGCCGGCGGCCGTCCCTATCTCTCGACGGTTATCACAGCGCCCTCGCCGCGACCGTGGTTTTCCGGAGCGTACATCTCCTCGGCGTAGGGTCCCTCGACCGGGTAGGTTCCGGGGGTGACTGGCCTCGCCAAATACGAGTAGCTGTACACCCCGGGCGCCAGGTACCCGGCAAACAGCCTTATCGCCTCCGGGCGTATCTCCTCGCGGTCGTACCAGTCCAGCCACGCGGCCCAGGGATCCGAAGGGCCGGGGCCCCCGTCAAGCAGGCGGGCGAGGTTCCGGTTCTGGTCCCTCATCCGGAAGTCCATGGGCTCGAGCCCTGCCGGGACGGGATCCTCCAGGGCCAGATTCCACCGCGGCACCGCCGTCATCATGGTGACGGTCACCTTCACCACCTCGCCCCGCCGGAAAACGGATTCCCCGTGGTGACCCGGCTCTGGGCGCACCTTCTGGAAAGACCGCGTGAGCGCGAGCCCCCTGGTCCCGACCGCCGAGAGATCGCTTTCGGCAGGCGCCCAGTTGAGCCTCCGGAACGACCACAGCTCTCCCGCGCCCTCTATCTTCCAGCCGGGAAGCGCTCCCCCCGCCATCTCGCGGGCGGGTATCCAGGCCCGCAGCGAGGGGGAGCGCGGTCCCGCGAGCCTCCCCTGCAGGACTGTCCTGTCCCCCGCGAAGACGCTCACCCCCAGATCCGGAACAAGGCCGCGCGGTCCCGGGCCGGACGCGCCCGGCCCGGAGCCTCCTCCCGTCCCGTCCGGCCCGGAGCCTTCTCCCGTCGCGCCCGGCCCGGGGCCTTCTCCCGCCGCGCCCGGCCCGGGGCCTTCTCCCGTCGCGCCCGGCCCGGGGCCTTCTCCCGTCGCGCCCGGCCCGGAGCCTTCTCCCGTCGCGCCCGGCCCGGAGCCTTCTCCCGCCGCGCCCGGCCCGGAGCTTCCCGCCGCCCCGGACGCCGCAGGTTCCGGACCTCCCGCCTCGGCGGGCGGCGGGGGAGCCGCGGCGGGACCGGCGCCGTACATCCATTTCCAGAGGCCTCTCGTCAGCGTCGCCGCCCGGTTCGTGCCGTACGCGCCCTGGCCGTGGGCGGCACCCATGGCCAGCGCAGGGATGAGCGGGTGGGCCGGGTCGGCCTCGGAGAGGGCCAGCAGCGCAAGGGCGCTCAGGTCGTCCCGTCCCTGGAGCCACAACCCGGCGGGACCGCTTCCGCCAGGCCTGCCCACGCGGGCCGTCACCCCGGAGATCTCTATTTCCGAGGCCACGGACCGAGCCGCCTCCTCGATCTGGGCGTCCCGGACGGGCGAGGGCGGCAGGGCGGAAAGCGCCCTAAGGAGGAGAATCCTCCCGGCGGGGCCCAGCGAGGCCCTCCCGGCATACAGGGGCTCCAACGTCCCCTCCAGCGGGCGGCCGTCCCTGAAGAGGGCGCCCATGACGTAGAGCCTCGCTTCGTCGTCCCCGCAAAGCCGGCAGGGCAGGCCGGAGGAATCCCCTCCGGCGGAACCTTCCCAGGAGAGGCCCTCCCGGGACGCCCCGGCGGGAGTCGCCCTGGCCAGCTCCGACTCCAGGTAGCCGGCCACGGAGGACCGGAGGGCGGCGCCCTCCCCGAAGCCGTCCTCCTCGGCCTCGACCAGGAAGTCCATCACCCATGCCGCGAGAGCGGGGGAACGTTCCAGCCAGTGCCCGCCCGGCCAGCTGGTGAACCCGCCCTCCCGCGACCGCGAGGCGATCGACGAGAGGGCGGAGGCCACCTTCCCGCGCAGCAAGCCGATGCGCCTGTCGTCGTCTTCCGACCTTCCCGCGCGGAGCTCCCCGCGGGCGCTTTCGATCCTGAGCCGGTACAGGGCGCCCGCCGCCCTGGAGACGATCTGTTCCATGCAGTCCCAGGGGTAGTTCTCCAGCTCGTTTAGCGGGGCTTCCAGAAGGCCGTCCATCCCGGCGGCGAACGTGAGCTCCAGCCCCCCGCGCCCGGGATCGGCCCCGCCGGGCAGCGCCGCCTCCGGCATGGGCTCGCCCGGAGCCGCCCTGGAGAAGGAGGCGTCGGTCCTGAGCCTCCCCCGCCGCCCGAGCGGCACCGAGAAGAGCGCCCTGTCGCGTAGCTCCTCCCGCCCGCCCAGCACGGCCTCGAACTCCACCCCGAGGGCTCCCGCCCCGTCCCGGCCGTAAGTCCCGGCTCCGCCGTAATTCCGGTCGGCTCCGTCCGAATCCCGTACGGCGCCGTTAGGCTCCCGACTGGCTCCGTCCGGTTCCCGGTCTGCCCCGGCGGCGGCGTCCCGGCCGGGATCCCCGGCCTGTCCGGCGCCCGCGGCCGCCCTGGCCTTAAACGACACCTCGACGCTCTCGCCGGGCGCGAGGGGCACGGCCTTCCTCGCGGGTTCCAGGAGTTCCATCCCGGCGCGGGGACGGATCTCGACCGCGAGCTCCCCGGGGACGTCCGCCCGGCTGGTCACTATGGCCGAGGCCTCGAAGAGGTCCCCGTCAGTCAGGTGGCCGGGGAGCGACGCCCGCAGGACCAGATCGCTTGTCACCGTGAAAGCCGCCTCGCCGGTCCCGGAGGCGCGGCCGGGACCGGTGGCGACGGCGTAGATCCTGTACGACGTGAGGCTGTCGGGGAGGGTGAACGCGGCCTCGATCTCCCCGTTCCCGTCGGGCGCGAGGGCCGGGGCGAAGAACGCGGCCGGCCTGAAGTCCGCCCGGAGCTCGCCGGAGCGGCCCCTAATGCGGCCGCCCCCGCCGCCCGCAGGGCCGGCCGGGCCCTTGGCGGACCAGTCGCGGGCGTCCAGCACCGCCGCGAGCGACGTGGCCGTCCTCACCCGGAGCGGCAAGGGCTTCCGCATAAACTCCTCGGGACGGAACCCGGCGTCCCCGGCTATCTGGACCAGGCCCGCGTCGACCACCGCCAGAGCCACCTCGCAGGCGGGATAGGGCAGCCCGTCGTGGCCGGTAACCCGGACCTTAACCCTGGCCTCTCCGCCAGGCGACCCCTCGGCGGCCCATGGCGTGACCCGGACGTCCAGGACGTCCATGTCAGGCGCCACCTTCAGCGCCAGGTACCCCCGCCGGAACGCGGGCTTGCCCAGATCGGGCCCGCGGGCGGGCGGCGGGGCAGTCCGGCCCCGGACCAGCATCACCGAGACGTGCATCAGCGGGGCGCCGTCGCGGCTGACGGGGATGTCCAGGACGGGCGAGCCCCCCGCGAGATCGAAGGCGCGCGCCTCGCGCACCCCGGCCCGCTCGACCGTCAAAAGCCCAGTGCCCTCCCGGAACGGGCTCCGGACGAGCACCCTGGCCGTTTCCCCGGGCCGGTAAAGGTCACTGTCCGCGGCGAGCTCCACCGCGTCCTCGCCGGGGGCGCGCCAGAGGGCGCCCTCGCCCGCGACGCTAAAGCCGAAGGACGCCCACGCCGTCCTGCCTTCGGGGTCCGCGGCCTCGGCCGAGACGTAATGCTCGCCGGCCTCGGACGGCAGCATCGAAGCGTCCAACGGCATCTCCCCGCTCACGATCTCCGTCTCGGAGACCAGGGAGTCCGCCATCTCGGCGACTGCCTGGTAACGCCCGCCGGTCGCGAGCCTCCTGGCGGAGCTCCACGTGCGGCGCCAGAGCCGAAGCGTCACCCTCGTCCCGGGCCGGGCCGTCCCGAGGGCGTCGGCCACGGCGACCTGGAACTCGACGGGGCTCCCGGCGCCGGCTACGCGGCCCCTGGGCCTGAGCCCCACCGCGACGGAGGCCGGGAAGGCCGTGAAGGACCCCGAGTTGGAAACCGTCCTGGAATCCGCGTCCCTGGCGGTGGCCGTGAGGGTCACCTCCCTCGGCACCGGCGCCCACCCGGCGGGTATCGCGGCCTCGAAGGAGGCCGTCCCGTCCGGGCCGACCGGAGCCCTGCCGTCGGCCATCACCCCCGGCGGGGCGGGATCGGAGGCCCAGCCTCCTTCCAGGTCCCTCATGGCGGCGGAGCGGGCCGTGAAGCTCCACCCCCCGTCGAAGCCGGGAGGCGAGTAGTCCCACAGGGCGGACTGGTAGAGCTCGAAGTCCGCCGTCCCCCCGGAAAGCGGCCCGCCGTAATGGTACTCGCCCCTGGCCGTAAAGCTCGCCCTGTCCCCGAACACGGCGTCGGCCAAGCCCCCCAGCTCCAGGCCGAAGGCCGGGAGCCTGAAGGCGCCCACGCCGAAGCTCCCGGCGTCGCAGGCGTCACCGGCGCGGTACCCCCCCCCGGCGAGCCGTTCCGGCGTCCTGCCTTTCCCCGGGTCGAGATCCAAGAGCACCCGCCACCGCCCCTGCGGCGCGTCCTGCGGCACGTCGAAATCCAGCGGGACGGTCCCGTAGGGTCCCGTCTCCGCTTCCGCGTCCAGCGCCGTCCCGCCCTCCGGGTCCAGGACGATCACCCGGACCCGCCTGCTTTCAGGCGCGGCGAACCCGTCTGCGGCGAAGAGCCGCGCTACGATCTTGAGCCTGGCGGTCTCCCCCGGCTTGTAGAGGGGCTGGGAGGAGACGAGGAACGCCTCGGCCCAGTCCTCGGAAAGCGGGTTCCGGTAGTCCTCCACGCCCATGTGGTAGGGATGGAACCAGTCCGTCCAGGCGAGGCCCCAGAACACCCGGCTTCCGCCCTTCGAGGCCGTGAAATGCAGGTCCGGAGCGCGGGGCGCCTCGCGCCGGCAGCCAGCGGACACCCTGCCGGCGAGATCGGGCCCGCCCGGGAACCGCGCGGTCCCGTCGGGGCCGGTCGTCCCGGACCACAAGGCGTTCCCCGCGCAGTCCAGCGCCGCGACTGCGGCGCCGCCCACGGGCAAACCGTCGGAAAGCGACGTCACCCACGCGACGGAGTCCGTCCGCCCGAGTTTGGCCGTGAGCGCCAGATCCGTCACCTGGAAGAGGTTCCAGCCGTCCCCCCCGCCCGCCCCCACGAGCACGACCCCGTCCCGTTCCCGGCCGCCCGTAAGTTCCGACAGGGAGACCGGCTCGGTTACCGCCTCTTTGGAACTGTCGGCGCGGGGCACGACGGTCACGCGCCCGTTCCCCTCCCCCGCCCCGCGAACGGCCTCCAGGAGCGGCCTGGCCCCGTCCGGGACGGGCACGGCGGGCCCGCGATGCGGCACGGCCGGCCACGCTGCCAGGAGGGCGGCGGCCTGGGCGTCCGTCAAAACCTTCCCGTAAACCTCCGCCCGAGGCATGTTCCGCAACTTCACTGGCACCTCGGCAGGGAAAGCCGCCTCCATAACGCCGCCCGGGGAGTCGGTCCACGCGACCGGCTCGAAGCTCCCGGTCCTGAACCTGACGGTCACGTCCTCCGCGAGGGCCTGCCCGAAGACGTCCGGCATGCCCTTCCTGAACGTGAGCTCGTAGGCGGTCTCGGGAGCGAAGCCGCCCCAGAGGTAGATTCCCGACTCTTCCGTGCCGTCTGCGGTCGGCGCGTCGGCCGGACCGCCGTCGGAGGCGTCAGCGGAAGCGACGGCAGGGGAAACTCCCGGTGACACGGCTACGGCGGGGGGGCCAGCGGAAGCGGCGTCAGGGGAACCGCCCGGCGCACCGGCTACGGCGGCTTCCGGGGAAGCGCCCGGCGCACCGGCTACGGCAGCGCCAGCGGAAGCGGCGGCAGGCGCGGAACCGTCGGACGAGGCCATGTTCTCGGATGCCGGACTGTCCGGCGCAGGATCTCCAGCGGCATTACCGGCATTTTGCGCATCAGGGCAAGCTGAGCCGTTTGAAGCCGACGAGTCCGTCCGGCAGTTTGCGCCGGAAACCGCGCCCGCCGCCCCGGCGTCCTTTCCGGGATTCCCGCGCGACGAGGCAATTTCCAGCCAGGCCTTCCTGAGAGCCGTGAATTCCGGATGGGCGGGCCGCATGTCGATGAACGCAACGGCCTCCGACATGCGGACTGGGTTCGAGAACCGCACGTTAAGCTCGGCGCTTTCGGGTCGCTCCAGGACTCCCGTCCCTTTCCGCGCGTCCAGGCCGTCTCGATCGTCCCGGCCTTCCCGATCGTCCTGGCCGTCCCGGCCGTCCCGATCGTCTTGGCCCCCCGGAGGATCGGGGCCGGGCGAGGCCCGCGATCCTCCGGGGGAGGTCCCGCCGGGGCCGCCCCCCCCCAGGCCGTCAGGCGGGTCGTACGAATCGAAACCCACGACGCGGATCCCGAGCTCCCCATAGGTGCTGCCGGTCGCGACGACCAGGTCCTCGGCAAGCGGCTCCAGGCCCTCCTGCGGGGACGTCCCGGCCGGTATCACCAGCGCCCACCGGGCCGCCCTGGGCAGATCATCCTGGGAGACGGCCTGGAAAACCCTCGAGGCGGCTCCCGTCCAGTACTCGACCCCGGCCCAGCGGGCGGGGGACCTGGCCTGGGAATCATCGCTCCCCCAAACGAAGTAGCTCCCGGCGTTCAGGCGCTCCGGATCGACCGGCTGGTTGAACATGGCGTCCACCGTAGGCCTTAACGCCGTTCCGGGGGACAGGTACGGTACCTTGCGGGACCATTCTGCCTCCAGGCGGGGGAGCGTGAAGCTCGCCTCCAAGGGGCCGCCCTTAAGCTCCGCCCCGGAAAGCGACCTTATGCCTGGCTTGAGCCTCACCGTAGCGGACATGCTGCCGATTAAAGGCGTTTCCGGAACGAATCCCAGGGTGAACTGGTTCAGCCAGGCCACCTTGCCGGGGACGGGCGGGTCGATCGCGAGAAGCGACTGGTCGGCCCGGTCGAGCTCCCCCAGGGGCACCATGGGCTGGCTGAACATGACCGCCGCCTGCGTGAAACTCGCGGCCTCCCCGCTGGGGATAAACTGGAGTATCTTCAGGTCGTCCTCCCCTGCGGGACCTCCGCCGGGAACCGTCCCGCCGGTCGGGCCGGAAGACGGCCCGCCCGCGCCCGTCCCGACCGCAACGGGCGCGGAACCGTCCACGGAAGCAGGTTCCTGGCTACATCCGGAGAATGCCGCGGCCAGTGACGCGGCCATGACCAGCAGTAAACCCGCCGATCTCAGCGAACCAGCCTGGAAGGACGGAGGGGCGGAAACCGGCGGAAGCGAATTCGGACGGGGTCCCGAAGGCAGGGGAGGCTGGGGCGGGACCGAAGGCAGGGGGGACTGGGGCGGGACCGATGAAAGAATAAAAAGAGGCAAAACGGGAAAGATGCGAGAAAGGTTGGCCCTTCGAGCGGCGGGGCGGCCGCAGCGAACGGGCCTTGGGCCTGGGATGCCAGCTTGGATGCG
>JAIRZX010000440.1 GCA_031267005.1 Deltaproteobacteria bacterium | reverse complement strand
CTCCCATGCTTCTCGGAAATTATCCCTCCTGCTATCTTGCTGCACTACACCATGCCCCAGTTGTGTCACTGGGCCGCCCTCTTCCTAGCCCTCTCCAGTATTTATTGCGGCGGCGTCATCAATACGTTGTGACGGGAAATAACACAAAGCTTTAGACGGGCACCTAACCTTGGCCATCGAACAAGCCAGGAAACAGCTCCAAGGTTTTCTTCCTTTTCGCCCATGAGGAGAGCCACGTCGCGGACGCGAAAATACCATAATGACATGAACTCTTGCCCGAAGGCCGCGGCGGGTCCTCTGAAGTCAGGCGTTTGAGGCTCCGTCGGCAAACGGAAGCTTGCTGGAAAGTCGCCGGGGTTTCGCATTCAAGGGAACAAGTCACCAGTGGCGGCTCGGCCTTTCGAGGCGAGTCGATCGGAGCAGAGATCTACGGTGAGGAGGCTAAGTCTGTACCGGTGCCACTCAAATAAATGGAACCCGGTCGGACCGTTCCCTGCCGCTCCCGGCGACAAGCGGACCCGGCGAACGCCGGGGGAAGCGAGGCCTGGCTGCGGGCCGGATGGCCTGACACCTTCGTGGAAAGGGTCAGGAGCCCCAAGCGGGCTCGCAGTTCCCACACCTTGGCCGCGTCGTGCTCAACGCCACCACGCGCAAGACGCTCAAGCTCGCCCTCATCTTGACATCGGGATACCGGGTCTGCAACGACAAGCGACTCGGCCCCTATGCCTTGGCCGCTTGAAGATAGCCCGAAGCTGGCGGAGTAAACTGAATAAGCCCTGTCGCTTCCGGGCCTGGCCGCCCTAGCGGGTGGGTCGTCCTTTTCGGCCCGAAACCCCAGGTCGGGCTTCGCACCGATAAGAATGGCACCCGACCTTGCGCAACTCTTCCCGGAGCGTCAGCAACGCGACTGTGCGGCCGCGCCTTGAACGTCGGCCTATCCGCTGGCCGACCCGGCCGGGGTCGTCCCTTTCCAGCGGCTGACTATCTTGGGCAAGCCCGCAAATACCAGGAAAGCCGCCCCTAAGGATCGGCGAAGCTTTTCCGCTGATCCCGGCCAATGAAACACCGACGCTGCATGGAGTATGATCTGGCCGCAACTACACAAGAAAATGTTTCATGATATACGTCCATGTAGGTTTTAGGTACCCCGGTCCATGAAACGGATATGGTTGCAAAGTGTGTGCTCTCAGCCAGGCTACACTAGAAAACGTTTATGATAAACGCGAATGTCAGCATAGTGTATGCCCCTGGCCTGACTGCGCTGGAAAACTTCATGGAAAGCCCTTGCCGCTTTTCGGCCCAGAAGGGCTTCAAGGCTCCCAGCGAGGATAGGTACAAGCCGCAGGTCTCCGGGAACCAGCGGCGGGCCTTAAGGAACCTTCGAAGCCCGGACGCTGACCAGGAGAGCGGGCTTTGCCCGCTACGCGAAAGGCCGCGCGTTTTGATCATCCGGTTTAGCGGTCCCAAAAAGTCAGATGCTAAAGCTTTGAATTTATTGGGGAAATTCCGAATTTCGTAAGGCTTTCCCCGCGAGCGGTCGGTTTCCCGACGGGTTCCCAGGCTCCCGGAGGCGGCGCACTCCCGGCCAGGAACCCCGAAACCCTCTCCCAGTCCCCCGCCATGGCCCCAGCGGCCCGGCCCCGGTGGCTTACGGCGTTCTTTTCTTCCGCCGAAAGCTCGGCCAGCGTAAGTCCAAGCCCCGGCACCAGGAAGGCTTGGTCGTAACCGAAACCCCGAGAGCCTTTCGGCTCTCGCGCCACCTCCCCCCGAAGCGTCCCCCGGTAATGCAGGACTTCCCTTCGGAAGGGCCTGGCCACCACGATGGAGGTGACGAAGGCAGCGGCGCGATCCTCCATGCCCTCCATGCGCCATATGAGGTACTCGGACTGCTCCCGTCCGGACACGGCACCAGGATCCCAGTCCCCCCACCGGGCGCTCCTTACCCCGGGCTCGCCTCCCAGGGCCGCCACCTCGAGCCCGGAGTCGTCGGCCAGGGCGGGCGAGCCCAGCACGTCCGCCCAGTAGCGGGCTTTGATGCGGGCGTTCTCGAAAAAGGAGTCCCCGTCCTCTTCGGGCTCCCTTATCCCTTTGAAACCGGCCCTTTCCAGCTCCTCGCGTGAGATGCCGAAGATCCTGCATTTCAAGGGGGACAGTAGCAGGGAGTACTCCGTAACCTTCCCGGAGTTGGAGGAGGCCACGGCCAGCAACAGTCGGCCGTCCGGGGGGGGTGGGGGGGGATACGGCTGAGGCGGCGGGGAATCGGCCCCGTGGGCGCCGGAGGCGAGTATCAAGCGCGGCGGGAAGCCCTGTTTAAGGATCATGCGCGGAGGTGCTCCTTGAATGGACGGCCTGAATCTTACGCCAGGGCCTTCAATCGAAGAAACGGGGCTTGACGCCAGGGCGGGGTGACGCGGAACGGTTCGCGCCAGGGGGGTGCCGCCGGGGCGGTGGCGAAGCGGGCTGGCCACGCCAGGGGGCCCTCTGGGAAGCCGGAAGCGAAGTCTCTCCCCGGAACCTCTGGGAACAGGCGGGCGGACTGGCATGGCGGCCGGGTCCGGTGGCGCAGGGCATTAAGCTCCAGTGCCCTAAGGCCAACCGGTCTGTACCCACTCCCCAACGGTAGCCGTACCGAGCGATACCTAAGTCGTATTACCAGCGGCGGCTCGTCATGGAGACCGGGCTTCCGGCGCCGAGGGGCACGGCACACCCGTCACTTCGGGCCAACCGGTCCGACCCTTCCAAGCGAAGCCTGATGCGGGGCGGCTTGAAGCCTCAGGCGGTACGGAGCGGAGCCTCGTCACGCGCGTAGCGGGGCTTCGGGCAGGGACGGCGTGAAACTTCAGGCGGGACGGAACGGAGCCTCTGGCCGGGGCGGCGTGAAACTTCGGTCGGTACGGAGCCATAGGCGGGACGCAACCGAATTCCGGGCGGGACGGTGCGGAGCCTCGAGCCGGGCGGAGCGGAGCCTTAGGAGGCAACAGGGGGGGGAAGCCCCCGCGAACCGGCCCGGACTCAGAACGCCTGGTACCCGGACAGGTAGTCGTCGAGCCTGCGGTCCAGCTCCTCCTGGCTCACGGCGGAGGCGTCCTGGGGACCCTCTACGGCGGCGTAGTATTCGCCGATGGCGGTGTCCGCGCGACCGGTGCCCTCCTCGCCCTGCCTGAAGACGTATACCGCGCCGGTACCCAGGTAGTCGTCGTCCGCGTCCGGGTCGAGCACTTGGCGGCGGACCACGCCCGGGGGCACCGTGAACTTGCCGGGCTCCTTGCCCTCCAGGAAGCCCTTCATGAACTCTATGAAGATGGGAGCGGCCGTGCGGCCGCCCTGCTCGCCGCCGCCCAGGGTGGTGCGGGTCTCCCTGCCGACCCAGACCCCGCAGGTGTACTCGGGGGTGAAGCCCACGAACATGGCGTCTGCTTGGGAGTTGGTTGTGCCGGTCTTGCCAGCCACCGGAATGCCCCTGAGCGCCGCGCCCACCCGGGCGGCCGTGCCGCGGGTGGCCACGCCGGTCAGCATGTCCACCATGATATAGGCTGTCTGCGGGGTTATTGCTTCGGTGAAGTAGGGCTGGGGTTCCAGTATGGGGCGCCCGAAGCGGTCCTCCACCCGGGATATGAAAGTGGGCCATACCCAGGAGCCCAGGTTCGGGAAGGTGGTGTAGGCCTTTGTGAGGTCCAGCAAGGTCACCTCGGAGGCGCCCAGGGCCAGCGGCAGGACCGGCTGGAGTTCGGTGGAAATGCCCATGCGCTTGGCGTAGTCGATTACCGTGCGCGGCCCCAGCGCGTCGCAGAGCTTAACTGCCACGACGTTCACCGACATCTTCAAAGCGTCGTAGAGGGTCAAGGCGCCGGAATGCCCCCCGCTGTAGTTACGGGGGGACCAGTAGTTGCCCGTCCCGTCGGGGTAGCTCACGGGCACGTCGTAGACGACCGAGGCCTCGGTGTAGCCGTTTTCCAGCGCCGCCGTGTAGACGAAGGGCTTAAACGAACTCCCCGGCTGGCGCTGGGCCAGTATCGCCCGGTTGAAGTCGGAGTTGCCGACCCCCTCTATGCCGAAGTCCCGCCCCCCCACCATGGCCAGGACCTTGCCGGTGGAGTTCTCCAGGAGCACCAGCGCCCCCTGGATCTCCGGAGGGGGGGAGGTCTCCAGGTTCCACACCCCGGTCGCGGGATCGCGGTCCACGGCGCGCACCATCACGAGATCGTTCTCGCGGAAGAAGTCCGAAGGCCTGCGCTTGCCCGCTATCCAGGAACTCGCCTCGGCCGGCATGAAGCCGACTTCGTTCCCGATGCTGAAGAAGGTCCCGGGCCTCTCCGGGTCGTCGGAGAAGCCCGTCACCAGCGCCGCCGGCTCCTGGTTGGGCAGAAGCGGCCTCTGGGCCAGGCTCTCGCGGCTGCGTCGGCCGTGGAGGGCCGCCTGGTGGGGGTCTAAGCGGGCTAAGACGGGGCTCATGCGCTGGCGGCGGGCCAGGTTGTTCAACCCGTTCCTGACGGCCTCCTCGGCCCTGCGCTGGACATCCAAATTAAGCGTGGTCCAGATCCTCAAGCCCCCGTTCAAGACCGCGTCGGACCCGAACTCCTGGGTCACCTGCTGGCGCACCACCTCGGAGATCTTAGGGTCCTCTTCCCGGTTATGGTTGGGGCGCCTGGCCAGGTACGGGAGGGGCGTGGCCAGCGCCGCCAGGCCTTCCTCGGTAGTTATGAAGCCGTTCGCGTGCATGCGGTTAAGCACGTAGCGCTGGCGGTCCCGGCTGGCCTCGGTGCCCTCGTGGGCCCGGAGCTTGCCGGGGGCCTTGACCAGGCCCGCCAGCATCGCGGCCTCGGCCAGGTTCACGTCCTTGATGCTCTTCCCGTAGTAGAGCCTGGCAGCGGACTCCACCCCGTAGGCGCCCCGGCCCAGGTAGATCCGGTTCAGGTAAAGGTGAAGGATGTCGTCCTTGGTCAGGAGCCTCTCCGCCCTCCAAGCCAGTATCATCTCCTTGAACTTCCTGTCGAAGGTCTTCTCGTTGGAAAGCAGGAACGTCCGGATCATCTGCTGGGTGATGGTCGAGGCCCCCTGGACGGTATGCCCG
>JAIRZX010000408.1 GCA_031267005.1 Deltaproteobacteria bacterium | reverse complement strand
GAGAGGCCCACGGCCGCCGCCACCGCCCTCGCCTGGCTCCCCGAGCAGTCCTGGCCCGCCACGAGGTACCTCGCGCCCTTTTCCGAACCGCCGAGCCCCTTGACCGAGACCGTCACCCCCGCCGCCAGCCCCGGCGCGCGGCACGACCCCGTGACCAGCTCGGAGCGCCAGATCTCGGCGTCGCGGACCGCGCCGCACAGCCGCTTCCCTTCGGCGGCGGTGTCGAAGTTCTCCCCGTAAAGGTAGATTTCCCCGCTTCCCCAGCCGGCCACCTCCTCTACGGCCTCCAGGGGCGTCCCCGGCCGCTCCCAGTCGAAGTCCCTCAAGCGCACCTTGGCCGCCGGCCTCACGCTCTCGCGGGCCGCGCCGAAGAGCCCGGAGATGCCCAGGTTTCCCGCGAGGCCCGAGACCCGGGAAACTTCAAGCTCGAACTCCCCGTCCGCGCCCCCGAGAGGCGGGAAGCTGGAGTTGGAGTCGCTGAAGACCGGCTGCTCGCGCTTGCCGCAGAGATCGAAGCGGAGGGCTATCCCGTCCCGCTCCAGGGTCCTCATGACGAAGTTCAACGGGTCCTCCCCGCGCCTGAACACGAACTCCCGCTTGGGGTAGGCGCCCCGGTCTATGTCGAAGCGGAACAGCGACGGGTCCAGCCCGCAGGCTTCCAAGGTCTCGCGGACCGCGTCCGGGCCCGACTGGTTCACGTGGACGCGGCTGGACTCCCTCCCGGCCAGGAGAGCCATCGCGGGGGCGACGGCCAAATCGCAGACCGCCCAGCCGCCGGCCAGCGCGCCCGCCGAGAACTCCGCGACCGTGCCGGGCCAGCGGCCCCGCTCGGCCGCGGGCCCGGACGCCCCCGGAGCCCGCCCGCGCCCGGCCGCCTTTCCGGGCACGGCCAGGAGCAGCGCCGCCTCGTGGCCCAGAAGGCCCCGGGGCCCCAGGCGCTCCAAATCCGAGACTGGCATAAGGATGCTTACGTCCGCGCGGTAAAGGGAGTTCATGGCGCTCCGCGCCCTGAAGCGGGCGACGTGGCATTCCAGTCCCTTAAGTTCCGGGAACTCCAAGGCGAAGGCCATTTGCGAAAACGATCCCATGCTGTTCTCCTGGGGCCGGAAGCCTCCGGGACGCCGCCCGGTCCCCCTGCCCTTGCCTTCCGCCGCGCCTGTCCCCGGTCCCCGGCTTCCGGCGCCTAACCAAGCCGCGCCGGCTTCCGCCGCTTCCTTCGTTTCCCCGGGCCGCGTCGGCTTCCGCCGTTTCCTTAAGCCGCGCCGGCTCCCGCCGTTTCCTTAAGCCGCGCCGGCTTCCTCACTGTTCCCTTAGCCGGACCGGCTTCCGCGGCTTAATGCCGCCGCGGCGGGCGCCGCGCCTTCAATACCCGCGTGCCCGTCACCCCGTATCCAACAGCTTGGCCTTCACCTCGATAAGGTTCGCCTCCGCGACGAAGCCCGAAGAGCCCATGGTGATCTTGGCCTGGCCGGACGCGGCCTCGATCTTTAGCTCCTGCGTGCCCGCCGCGCTGACTGTCCCGTTTCCGGCGGCGAGGCTCGCGTCGTCGCCGGCCTTCGCCAGGGCTTGGCCGCCCTTCAAGGCGAAGGAGAGATCCGTCCCGGACCTCAACTCCGCGCCGACGCTTGCGGAAAGCGTGAGCGCGTGCTCCTTGCCGTCCTGGATAAGCGCCCCCCCCTTGGAGAGCTCCAGGCGGCGGCCCCCGTCCTTGCCCTTGCCCGCCTCGGCCAGCTCGCCCCGGTGGGAACCCTGGAGGAGAAGCACTGCCCCGTCCTCGTCCAAACAGCAAACGCGGGCGACCGATCCGTCTTCCAGGGCCTCCAGGGACACCCCCCGGCCCATCTCCGGACCCTTGGGGATCTCGACCAGATCCGCCTTGACGCCCTCGGGGGCGGGGGTGAAAAAGCCCTGCGCGGGCATTTCGGCGGAGTTGGGGCCGGTCGCCACGCGGATAACGCCGGCGCTCTTTACGGCCACCGCGTCGAGGGCCGTCAGGCTCAGCTCCCGCCCGACCGAGCGTATGAGCTCGCCGCGGAGGAGCACGGCGCTCTCGCCCTCCAGCCCCGTCCCCGCGGAAGTCCCGTCCTCCAGGGCCGCGAGCCGCGAGAGCCTGGCGTCATCCCTCGGGCCGGGGAACCTCAAGTCGTCGCCCAGGCGCTCGCTGCCCCCGGACTCCAACAGGAGGGCCCCCTTGGCCGAGAAGGCGGCGTGCCCCTTCGCCAGGACGGTCACGTACGAAAGCGCGTTATTCAGCACCATGCCGGTGGGCTTGCGGCCCGAAGGGCTGGCCACGGATTTCCAGAGCCTTAAGAGCACCAGGACGTCCGTGAGCACCGTCAAGGCCGAAGACCCCGCGAGCGCGGTCCGGCTCGCTATCTTGAGCGCGCCGCCCTTCTTATCCTGCTCGCCCCCGGTCCCGTCGGCCTTCTTCCTCGTGACCCTGCCGTCGGCCTGGGGATCGGTGTTGGCCAAGACGGCGCTCCCGACGTCCCTGGCGCTCTTCATGAGCATCAGGAACTTAAGGATCTGGCTGTTCCACCCTCCCCCGGCGAAGTCGGAGTTGGCCCTCCACACCGAGGAGCTCCCCTGCCAGTCCGCCTGCGTCTCGAAGAGCCCGTCGTCGGGAGTCCCCCTCCAGTCCGGGGGCGCCGTGGCCTTCTTTTTCCTTTCGCCCACGTCGTGGATCCACTGTATTACGTTCTGGAGCGGGGAGCATGCCAGGCTCGCCAAGGACAGGGCGTCGGAGGTGACGCCCTTGGCCGTGTCGCCCATCTTGGCGGAGTCGGGAACGTCGGAAAACAGATCCGAAGCTGTCCCCAGCCCCTCCCTTATCGCCGCCATGACCAGGGCGAAGGTCCTCGCCCAGCCGGCCGAGGCGCGGACGGCGTAGAAGCGGCCGGCCGAGTTCATGGAGTTGAAGAAGCTCGTGTCCTCGAGGAACGCCGTGACGCGGTCCACCATGTCCGCCGATATTTCGCAGACCGAAGGCGATCCGGAGGACAGGGATATGGCCCCGCGGCCCGACCCCCCCGAGAGGGTGGCGCTCTGCTTTCCCTGGTTCTCCCCGAAGACCAGCGCCCCGCCCCCCCTGGTCCCTATGCCGGACGCCGCCGGCGTCGCCGCGTTCGAGAAGCTCCCCGTCTCCCCGTCCGCCACGGCGCCCGTGATGACCGGGCGGTCCGGGTCCCCGCCCGTGAAGGCCACCTGGACTTCGCATCCCGGCCTTAACGGGAAGTGCTGGCCGCTGCCGGGGCCCGCGCTGGGCTGCGACATCCGGATCCAGGGGCTGGCGCCCCCGTTGGGCCTTCCGGACAGATCGAAGGGGAAAAGAACCTTGTAGCGGCCCCAGACGTCCAGCTCGGGCTTCTCGCCCGTCCCTTCGCCGTCTATCCACGCGGCGACGGGCCCTTCGATCCTGGGAACGGGGGTCTTCCGCGCCGGGCGGTACGGAAGCCGCAGCCTTCCCAAGGCGGCAAAGCACTCCAGCCCGTCCCCCGGCCCGGGGGCCTGGCCCGCATCAGGAAACGCGCGTTCGGGGCCCGGCCCGCGGAGGTCGCGGGCGTCCAAGCCGAGACCGGCGGACAGAAGCCCCGCCTGGCTCCCGCGCGCTTCCACGGAAGCTATGAGCCACCTGCCGCCGAGATCCCCCGGGGCGCCCCCCCGCAAGCCCACCGTGAGCCCCGGCATGGCCCCCGGAAGCCGCGCCCAGCCGGTCAGCCTCTCCGAGGCCCAGAGCTCCTCCTCGCGGCGGATCGAGGCGATCCGCTCCCCTTCGGCCTGGGTCCGGAAATTCTCCCCGTAGAGGTAGAGTTCCCCGCGGCCCCGGGCGGACACCTCGAGCTCGACCTCCAAAGGCCTTTCCGGGCGCTTCCAGTCGTAGTCCCTCAACCTCAGCTTCCTTTTCGGGAGCCTGGACTCGAAACTCGCCCCGTAGAGCGCGGCCGCGCCCGATTCCGGGCCCATCCCCGACACGTCCGAGATTTCGAGCTCGATCTCGCCCCCCCCGTCCAGGAGCGGCGGGAAGCGGGAGTTGGAGTCGGAAAGGACCGCCACGTCCCGACCGCCGGACTGGTCGAAGCGCAGGGACACCCCCTCGCGCTCCAGGAGCCTCATCGCGAAGCCCAGGAGATCCTCCCGGTGCTGGAGCACGAACTCGCGCGCCGGGTAGGCCGACTCGTCAAGGTCCAGCCTGACCCCGCCGGGGTCCGCCCCCCCGAACAGCATGCTCTCCCGGACTATGGAGGGGACGGCGGCGTCCAGGTGGATCCGGCTCTGGATCTGGCCCCGGAGCTTCGAGAGCCCGGGCTCCAGGACGAAATCGCAGACGGTCCACTCCCCCGCCTCGCGTCCCAGCCGCGCGGCGGTGAGCGTCCCGTGCCAGTCGCCGGCCCAGGCCGAACTCCCGCCCGGAGCGGGCTTCGTTCCGCCGCCCCCCGGTTCCCTGAGCCCCAGGACGGCCGCGCCCGAGTAGAAGTCCCGCGGGCCCAAGGAGGCGAGATCCCGCGTGCGGGCCAAGGCCCTTATCGTGAAGCGGTAGAGCCCGTTCAAGGCCGCCCCGCCGCCGAAGCCCGCCACGTGGAACTCGAGATCGGGCAAAGCGGCAAGCGCGAAGGTGAACGCTTCCCCGCCCAAGCCGGCCGAACGCGTCTCGCTCATGGTGTTTCTCCTTGCCCGAAAGCCGCTTTGCCCGGCCGGGCCCGCCGCGCCGGAGGGCGCGGGCCGCCCCCGCGGGCGCCGGCGCTCCGCCCCCCCGCGCGGCGACGGCCGCTTGGCCGCGGCCTCGTTTCTACGGGCGCAAGCTCGCCGCCGCGCGGCGACTGCCCTGCGGGCGCAGGCGCGTGGCCGCCGCGCCCTTCCCGCGACCTCGCGCCCGCCGACGCGCATGCGGCCCCCCCGGGCGCCGGCCCCCGGGTTGCCGGCCCCTGGCCCGGAACGGGCCGTCCCCGTCCCCCCGGACACAGGCGGCGGGACCGGGCTCAGGCGGCGGGACCGGGCTTCGGCCTCTCCGCTGGCGGCAACCGGCGCGGGGGACCGGCGAAAATACTCCAAGTCAATAATTAATCTGCCCGTTCAGGCCGCAAATGTCAACTTGCCGCAAGCGCTTCTTCCGGCACCGGGCCCTGCCGCCCCGCGCGTTAGCCTTCGCGGATCGGCCCGTGTCCGGCCAAGCCTCTCGCGGACAGGGCGGTTCCGGCCGTGACGCTTAAGGACGCCCCTCCCGGTTTCCCGACGCCCCCGGATAAGTCCCCCGGACGCCCGGCCCGCCGGAAAAAGGACCGGACCTTCCGGCCCGCCGGAAAAAGGACCCGTCCGTCCGGGCCGCCGGAAAAGAACCGCGGCGGGAAGGCTTCGGGAAAAGGGCCCCGGGCTGACGTCAGCCGAGCTGGATTATCTGGCCGTTTAACTTGGCCTCCAAGGGGGAGGCGACTTCGAATCCGGTCTCGGTGAGCTTCACGGACACCGCCCCGCCCGCCGCGGACAGCTCCAGCCCCGCCGAGTGGGAAAGCTTCGCCCCCGAGTCCGAGAAGGCCAGGGCGTTGCCCGGGGCCGCCTGGACCGTAAGCGACGTCGGCTCCATCGACAGCTTGGCGGTATCGGAGAGCTGGAGCGCGACCCCTCCGTCCTGCATGTCCAGGAACGTGGCGGAGCCGTTCTGGAGCTTGACGCCACCCTCGGCCATGGAGAGCTTCTTCGCCTCGGCGCCCGCGGAAGAGCCGCAGATGATATTTACCGGATCCGGCGCCGCCGCGGTCTGGATGCGGATCTGCGATCCGGCGTCAAGGGCCGATATGTCTACGCCCTTGCCGAAATTCCTGTCGTAGCCGACATTCACGTTTCGGGAGGACAGGGCGTTGTAGCCCGTCACCGGCGGGGCGGGCGGGGCGGCGTTGAGCCCTGTAGCGAGCGTTATGCCTCCGTAGGTCTTGGCGACTACCCTCTGCGTGGCGGTGAGCGAGAGCTCGTCCGCCATCGTCCGGACGAGCTTCCCGTGGAGCAGGATCCCGTTGGTCTCCTTGGGCTGGGCGACCGGGGCCCCGTCCGCCTCCGAGGCGAGGCAGTAGGAGAGCCCCGAGGAGCCCGGCACCACCGCGCAGCGCATGTCGTCGGCGCAGCTTGGGCTGTTGGACTCCAGGAGAAGCGGCCCGCCCTTGGCGGAGACGCCCGCCCAGGTGTTGGACAGGACGTCCACGTAGGAGTCCTTGTTGTGGATAAGGATCCCCTTGGCCTCCATCGCCCCCCCGGCGCCCCAGAGGCTCGCCAGGAGGGTCCCGAGAGAGATTATGTCGGCCGTTACCTTCGATATTTCGGTCGTGTAGGCCACTCCCCGGGCCGACCTTTTCCCGTCCTCCGACATGGGAGGGGGCACTTTATCGGGATCGGCGGGGTGCTCGAAATCCTGGATGTTCTTGTAGCCGGTCGAAATGTCCCTCAAGGGCTTCATGAGCAGGAGGAACCCCGTGAGCCACCCCGCCCAGGTGTTCGCCCCGTAGGGGGTTTTGCTCGCCCAGACGGCCTTGGAACCCGTCGAGTCGCCGCTTATCGTGATCAAGTTCGGGTCCGGGATCCTGGGATCGGGATCCGGTTCCTGGCATTTCTGGATGGAGACCTGCAGGAGCGGCTGCAACGGCGCGATGGAGTAGTCGACTATGGCGGCCACGTTGTTGGCCAGCTCCGCCCGGGCCTTGACCCCGGAGTCGGAACTCTGCGCGTAGGCCTGGCCCGCCGCTTCGGCGGCCGTCTCGACGGCCTGCCTGAGCGACGCCATCACGAGCACCATCCTCCGTATGGTGTCGTCCCCGGCCTTTACGGCGTACTGGTAGCCCGCCGCGTTGCTGGACAGGAAGGTGCTCGTGTTGTTGTTGACCGTAGTGGTGGTGGACACCACGTCGGCGTAGAGGGCGGCGGTGGTGGGCGAGCCGGACGCGAGGGTGATGTGCCCGCGGTCGGAACCGGCCGACAGCGTCACGTTCTGCTTCGTGGGCTCGTTGGAGAACATGAGCGATCCCCCGCCCTTGGTGCCCATCCCCGCCGCGTTCGGCGCCGAGGAGTTGACGAGCGAGCCCGTCTCGGCGTTCGCCACCGAGCCGGTTATGACCGGGCGGTCCGGGTTCCCGTCCACGAAGGCCACGAGGACCTCGGTGCCGGGGGTCAGCGGGAAGTTCTGGCCGTAGCCCGCGCCCGTGTAGGGCTGGGCCATGCGGACCCAGCCGCTCGCCTTGCCGCTCCCCCGTCCCGAGACGTCCAGGGGGAAAAGCACCTTGTAGCGCCCGTAGCCGTCCATCTCGGGCTGGTCCCCCGAGCCCTCGCCGTCTATCCAAGCGGTTATCTGGCCCGCGATCTTGGGGACCGCGCGCGAGCGCGCGGGCCTGTAGGGGAGATCGATCCGCGCCAGGGCCAGCCGGTGGGTCACCTCGGAGGGCTCTTCCTGGACCAGGGCCCCCAGATCGACGCCCAGCCCCGCCGCGACCCTCGCGGCCTGGCTCCCGGCCATCTCGTCGGCGGCTACCACGTAGCGGCCGTCGTAGCCGTCCTCGCCCGACTTCTCCACTTCGAACGTCAGCCCGGGCATGAGGCCGGGGATCCGGCTCTCGGCGACGAAGGCTTCCGAGCCCCACAGCTCCTCTTCCTTCCTGATTCCGGCGAGCCTCCTCCCCTCGTGCAGGGAGTCGAAATTCTCGCCGTACAGGTAGATCTCGCCCCGCCCCCAGGAGCACACGTCCAGGCGGACCTCGAGCGGCCTGTTGGGGTTCTCCCAGTTGTAGTCCTTGAGCCTCACCTTGGCCTTCGGAACGCGGACGACGCTCCTCATGCCGAAGATCCGCGGCTTGTCCGCCTCCGAGCCCAGCCCGGACACGTCGGCGGCCGAGGCGACGAGTTCCCCCTGGCCGTCCATGAGGGGGGGGAACTGCGAGTTCGCGTCCGTGAAAACCGCGATCTCCCTGTCCCCCGTCTGGTCGAACGAGAGCCCTATTCCCTCGCGCTCCAGGATCCTCATCACGAAGGACTCCAGGTCCTCCTCGTGCTGGAAAGCGAATTCCCGCTTGGGGTAGGCCTGCCTGTCGAAGGCGAAGCGGAAGCCGTCAGCTGCCAGCCCCCCGAACACCAGGCTGTCGCGCACTATGTCGCAACTGGACTCGCCCAGGTGTATGCGGCTCTGGACCTGCCCCCGGAGCATCGAGAGCGCCGGCTCCAGAGAAATCTCCAGGACCGCGTAGTCCCCGGCGCGGCCCGACTTCCGGAACCCGGTAACGACCCCGTTCCACGAGCAGTCCCAGGCCTGGGGCCCGCCGGGCGCCGTGCGCGGCGCGCGGGAATCGTCGCGCAGCCTCAGGGAGGCGCCGCCGGCGAAGAAGTCTTCCGGCCCCTTGCCCTTGAGATCGCCAGCCTTGACCAGGGCCGTTATCTCCAGGGCGTAAAGGGAGTTCAAAGCGGCCTTGCCCTTGAACCTCAGCACGTGGAGCTCCAGCTCCGGCAGCGCGGAAAAGCTCAGATCGAATTTCGTCTGGTTGTCCATGGCCATTGTGACCTCCCGCCGGCCCCGGCCGGGGCCGTCTCGTTCCCTGCTTCGGGGCCGCGCCCCGACGCAGGGCCCGGCTCCCGCAAATCCCTCATCCTTCTTCCTTTGACCCGAAACCTTAATAAACCGAACCTTACGCCGCGAACCCGCGAAAGACGGCCCGTCCCCGGCTCGGCCCGGCCGTTTCCCGGGCGCTGTCACGGTGCGGCCCGAAGGCTTTCCCGGCGGTGTCAGGACGCGCCTAAAGGCATGTCCTCCAAGCACGGACGCGCCTTCCCGCGCCGCGCCCTTCGCGAGGAAGGGCCGGAGCCGCCTACCTGACGGACGGGCCGGGGAGGCTCCTCGGCCGGAAGCGGGGAAATCGATAATTCGAATCAATTTGCCCCTTTCCCGCCCGGCTGTCAACGATCCCCGGAACAGGCGGGCGAAAGGGCCGGAGTCAGTTTAGCAAGCCCCGTGCCATGGACGGAATTCCCGACGAATCCAGCCGCCGCAGGCCGAGGACGCTTTCTCCCTGGCGGATTCGGCTCTCCGCCGAGGAAGAACGGGGCGGACCAGTTGCCGCGTTCAGCGAAGCGGTTGGCGCCAAGTCTTCAGCCGCCCGACCGTTACCCGCCGTAACCCCGTCCGGGCCCGGCATCCTGAACGCCGGGCCGGGGGCTTCCCTTGACGCGCGGCTCCGCACCCCGGGACCCGCGCGACCGATTAAAATCTCGGAGGGGCGATGCCTGAGGCCCCGCTGGAACTCGGGAAGCGGTCGACAAAACCCTCCCCCGGTTTAGGCAAGGGGCCCTTTGGTTTAAATGCGAAACGGCGGCTGTATTCCATGAGATGATCATGGCTTTATTCCGTTTGAAAATGATCGCGGTAGCGTCAAAACTTCAAAAAGCAGGGGCGGGGGGGGCGGCTCAACGTCTCTTCCAACAACACCCCAGAGCCAACCCGGAGCCAACCCGGAGCCATCCCAGAACTGTTCAAATCATCACGGCGATGGTCTTTCGAAGGAGGAGGATATTGCTTGCCTAAACGTGACGCCTCATAGCCAGGCGATGGCGCCGAGTTCTCCAGCAATGTCGCTTTCGGCCGCGGCATTTCCATTCAAGTTAAATAATAAACAAAGCGTTTGAACAAATCCTCATATAATAAGGCCATTTCATGTAAATTATTCTAATATTTAACCGGAATGGCAATGGATTCCAGCCATCCAGCGCCTGCCCTTTTTTAAACGGGGCCCGCAAAGGAGAAGGGGAGGCTAAAGCCATCGACCAGAGTTGCCCATCTTTTCGCCGCCCGATCCCTCTCCGCTTAGCGAAATGTTCGCCATCCCTAAAAAACAGAGCGCTCTCGTCTTCTTCGACACAGTCAAGACTGGATACTTTTTACGAACATCAGCAGAACGACATGCCAGAGAACTGCGTTGCAGTTAAACTACTTCCCGGGGCGTTTGTTCCTGGGCGGGCGGTGTTTCAGCGGAGGCTCATCCCCCCCGGCGGGGATGGCGGCCGGTCCGGGTTTCCTGCGGTCCGCGCCTTTTAACAATTCATGGGCATTCTTGAGAAGTTCTTCTGCCGAAAAGCTTCTGATCCTGACGAATGTCTTGCCGCATACTGCTACCGCAACGGCACGGACAGGATTTTTTCTGCCTGAGTAAGGCTGGAGATATCCATTTTTGATTATATTCCTGAAAGCGGCATTGATACGGGAATTGAGCTTCTTTTCATCCGCGGCTGATATTTTATTTGACGAATGATTAGAAAGTGTATCATGTATGTCGCCCGATTTGGCATATTTTATTTCCGTTACCAAAACACTCTCATCAGGAGTAGTGACAACAAGATCTATAATACCTCCAGCTATAGTATGTTGAGGCTCGACCTCAAAATCCGACATCTTAAAAATGGAAAGCAGAAAGGCGCGGTAAAAGGATTCAGTTTTCCCGTGTAGCGTGAACGGTATTACGTTAAGGAAACCTCGCAGGAGTTCCTCAGCGCGATCCAATTCGCCTTGGCAGAAAGCGTTGCAGAATTCTTTGCATCTTGCGGAATTGAAAAGATCGTTTTCTGACGAAATTAACGGGATTATACGGGAATCAATATAAATCTTCATGATCGACATGCCGACTTCCTTGTTCGGCACGGCAAGGTAAAGTTTAGATTTTTCATCGGATTTCTGCCGCTTGCGCAGGGTAAGATAGCCTGACTGGAGCATCATCGCTACAGGATCGGCATCGCCCGCGTCCTGAATATCCATGCTTCCGCTGAATTCCTGGCTGCCGTTACACACTTTAGCGAAAAAATCATCCTTAATGTTCATTTGATTAATAAAATTTAATCCTCCAGTACGAATCCAAAAATTATCAAAAATATGATCAAGAAGAAAATTTTGAAGCGATATAGGGTTGATAACTGTGTCCACTCCGTTCCAGCTGTACCCGTCGTACCATTCGGTTATACGTTTCATGAGTTTTTCGATCGTAAAACCAGGGCCGAATTCCTTCTTCTCATGGAAGTCGTCCAAAACCGCGCTAAGATGCGGGGAATAGCATTTTAAAATTTCATCCGGAGTGAACCCGCATATTGTCGCGTATCGAGGTTGGAAAGTGATATCCCTGAGATTGTTCATAGCCGAAAATACGGACAATTGGGCGTATTTTGTGATACCTGTTATGAAAACGCGTTCGATCATGCTGTCACATGATTTCAAAGCGTTATAGAAGCCGTGAAAAGTCTTTTTTACGATATCAAGATTGCGTGGATTAGTGATATTATTAATTATCGGCGAATCATACTCGTCGATCAGGATGATAATTTTACTGCGGTCGGCAATCAGCGCGTCTTTCGTTTCAATATTGTCAGTGAGTATCGGTATATCTGCATAATTACTGGAAAGAGTCCTGATTACTTGCGTTAAGCAATAGGCTGAATTCTCAGCTGTAATGCCGAATCCTCTTAGCGAAGCGAAAGAATGCAGAAAATCGGCGAGGTTGCTGTCCAGCAAGTCCGGGTTGTCGCCAAAACTGCTCATGCCTATCCTCAGCACGTGCGAACTGGGCCAATCATCTGCCTTACGCAACTTGTCTATGGCGAGTCCGGCAAAGAGTTCTTTCCTGCCGACCGCGGCTTCTTCAATGGTATCGATCAAAAGCGTTTTGCCGAACCGCCTCGGGCGGGAAAGGAACAGGAGTTTGACGTCGCCGCCGAGAAGTTCATGGACAAAACCGGTCTTGTCAACGTAGACGTATCCTTCGTTTCTCAATTCAGAGAAGTTGACGAGGTTGTTTCCGATTTTTGGAATACCGCCTCCAATAGTTCCCATCTAGGCTACCTCACGAATTTACGCCGCAGGGAATCTCCCAGTCTGTTCACGTGCCGTTTACCGCAACGGAAGAAACGCCGCAGTCTTCCTGCTGAACTGAGACGCGCGTTTTCGATCGGACCGTTCTTGTTGTTCATAATTAGCATCCTAGCGACGTCTTAGCCCGGACGCCGGGCACCGTCGTCTTTCTCGCCGCCATCTCCCACTCCGCTCTCTCCTCTCCCGCCCTTTCCCTTTTCGGGTCTCCCACTGGCCACGATCTTCGCTGTGCAGCCGTCATCCCCGATTGCCCAGCTCTCGTGGAAATCCGTCAGAGCTTAAACATGCATGATCAGTCCAAATCCAAATATCAAAATATAAGGAAACATTAAATTATTATTATTCCGCTTAAATCCCATATCCCTGAAATCCTCTCCTGGATTTTTTTTTCAAATCCTAGCGCGTAATATATGGTCGGGTTCCGAAACCCCGGTTCGTGATTTCGGATAATGCCTAATTATTAAAATAACGATATTCAGTATACGTGTCAATACACGGTCCCGTTTCTTGACGCCGATTCCTTCGGCAACTACCCGCCGATTTGCCGAGTCTCCTTTATCTTCAAGTCATTTAGCCTTTTCGATTTTCACTTCAAGATACTAAAGACAATATTTGGGCCTCTCAACCAGAATGTCATCTTACATCTTGCTTTCCCGGGACTACCTGGCGGCGCCCCCAAAAGGAGGGCGGAATTACAAAGACGAGTGGCAGCGCAAGGGAGGGCGACCGCCCCGGACCCGTCAGTTATCCTTCCGGTGAACTCGCAAGCCAATCAGTGAAACAGCAAGCCGCGTTACTTGACAGCAAAGGCAACTCTTTCCCTTCTAACTCATTTAAAATCTCAAATTTTTTTCAATATTATTTTTTAAAATAATGTTAAAACAGTATTTTTTAAACATTTTAAATTTATTAATTATCTATATTTCTGGAAATCTTCTTGCTGCAGAAAGATCATTTCCGGAGCATGGCATAAATAAATAGCAATATTTATAAAACAGGAAGCTTAAAGTTAAGCGCTTGTATAATCATGTTAACGTCTTGGATTCTTTCTTCAATCGAATAAGTTTTTCCGTTTTCCATGTTAATGCTAAGTCGATTCATCTAATACAATGCGCGACTAGCGTTATATTTACACTTTTCAAGAAGTTTATTGAGCATAAGATACAAAGTTGTGCTAATAAAATTTATCATTACATGCCCTCTATACCTTTCAAAACAATGGACTCTTGGGGGCTGTAAACTTGTATTGGTTTTAGAGATATAAAACACCTGTTATATTTTTTGCCTGGTGTAATATAGTGGAAGTACCTCTTTAATTGGGATGTTTGTAGAGGATAAAATGATGAATGCCCCATAATTATCGGGTTTATTTTTGATGTTGGAATTTTTTTTATCATAATGTTTTTTAAATTCATATTTATAAGTTTCATCATTTTTTCTATTGAAATCTACCATTACATAGGCATAACCAGTGTGGCCAAATAAATT
>JAIRZX010000354.1 GCA_031267005.1 Deltaproteobacteria bacterium | reverse complement strand
GTGGCTTTCATGGGCCGGGGCGCCGCGCCGCCGCATGTGCGTGTATCACGAAACGTTTTCTAGTGCAGCCGGTCCGAAAGCATACACTATGAAGCCTTGCGCGATTCATAGGCCGGGGTGCCGGAAAACCGACATGAACGTATAGAGGAGTCAGCGTGCTCCGTTCCCTAACCAGATCGTTTTCGCCGAAAAAGGCTTGGCCATCCCTCATGGAGCGTTCGACTTCGGGGGGCGGCTTACTTTTCCCAGTGGAATCAAAGCTTGAAGCATGCGTAGCGACCGAGCCAGGTGGCGGTTGATCCCGCCGCCGGGGAGGTGCCGGTCCGGCGCTTGGGAGGCCAGGAGCGCGGCCCGACGCCGCTGCCCCCGCGGCTCCGCCGTCCTTCACCGTCGCAATCTCGCGCCTGGATTGCGCTTGCCGGCGGGCGCCCCTCCCCAGCTCCGCCGGTGCGCCCTCCCCCTACCATATCAGGCGGCATTCGCTTATAATCGCCGAGGTGCGTCCCGCCCGGCCCCTGCCGGGGCGGGCGTTCCCGCCCCCGCGGGGGGGGCGCCGCGGGCATGAGGGGGCAGGGAGGCGGCAGGGAGGCGGCAAAGGCGATGCAGATCGGGAAAACCGGCGTCTACGTGTACTACCCGCCCCCCACCGGGGACGTGTGCTCCAACACGGTGGTTATAGACGGCAGGGAGAAGGTCATAATCGACCCGGGCCTGAGGCACCTCTGGCCGTACCTCGCCAAAACCATAGAGGCGGAGACCAGCATAGCGCCCGGCGACTTCTACATGGCCATCCACACGCACTCCCACCCGGACCACATGGACGCGGGGGCGCTCCTGGAAGACAGCTACGGGGTCATCCAGGCCATGAGCGCCGAGGAGAAGGCGTTTCTGGAGGGGGAGGGCCGCTCCATCTTCCAGTGGATGGGCCTGGATTACCCGTCCGGCACTGTGGGGAGGCTCCTTAAGGAAGGCCCGCTGGAGCTGGGTGACAAGGTCCTTCAGATTTACCTCACCCCGGGGCACTCCCCGGGGAGCGTGTGCGTCCACTGGCCGGCCGAGAAAATCCTCATAACCGGGGATCTCGTCTTCGCGCGGAGCTTCGGCAGGGTGGATCTGGCAGGCGGGGACGCCAAGGCCCTGGTGGAAAGCGTGGAGCGGATGGCGGCTTTGGACAACGTGGACACCGTCATCCCCGGCCACGGCCCTTCCATAGTGGGCCGGAGCCAGGTGCAGAAGAATTTCAGGGCGATTTTCGAGATGTTCAGGTCCAGCTTCTTTTAGGGGGGGATAACCTGCGGGGCGGGCCGTTCCACGGCCTGGGGGCGTCCCCCGCCTCCGGGGGCCGCGGCCAGGGCGCTCTGCCGGAAACCGAAAGATGGCCAACCAGGTAAAGACCCTCATGCTATTCGCCCTCCTCGCGGGGGCGGCCATGGCCTTAGGCCAGCTCGCGGGGGGCCGGACGGGGCTCATAATCGCCTTCGCCGTCGCGGCGGCGGCCAACGCGGGCGCCTACTGGTTTTCGGCGAGCCTGGTGCTCGCCCAGACGCGGGCGAGGGTGCTCGGACCCCACGAGGCCCCGGAACTCCTCCAGCTCGTGGCGCACCTGGCCCAGAACGCGGGGCTCCCCATGCCCAGGGTTGCCGTGGTGGACGATCCCTCCCCCAACGCCTTCGCGACGGGCCGCAACCCCTCCCACGCGGTGGTGGCGGTGACGAGGGGGCTCATGGACGCCATGACCCGCGAGGAGCTGGCGGGAGTCCTGTCCCACGAGCTCGCCCACGTGAAGCACCGCGACATCCTCGTCTGCTCCGTCGCGGCCGCCATGGCTTCGGCCGTAATGTTCCTGGCCTCCATGGCTAGGTACGCGGCCTTGTTCGGCCGCGGCCGGGGGCGCGGAGGCGGGGTCGGGGGGATCCTGCCTGGCCTGCTCCTGGCCCTCCTGGCCCCTCTCGCCGCGACGCTCGTGCAGGCCGCCATCTCGCGTTCGCGGGAGTATTTGGCCGACGAGGAGGGCGCGAACATCGCCCAGACGCCCTACGGCCTCGCCGACGCCCTGGAAAAGCTGGGGCGGGGGGCGGGGCGGCCGGTGGCGTCGGCCGGCCCAGCCACCGCCAGCCTGTTTATCGTGAACCCGCTCTCCGCTTCCGGGATATCCGGCCTGTTCGCGACCCATCCCCCCCTGGAGGAGCGTATCCAGCGCCTCCGCGGCTTGAGGATTTAGGATCCCCGCGCCCGGACGCCTGAGTTCCCCGGCGCCGGGCCGTCGGCCGCGGCTGGGCCGGAAGCGGCGGGCTTCCGTTCTCCGGGCCGCGCGCCCTTCCATCCCGGAGGGGATTGCCGTGCCTTTCCCCTCCGAAACTCCGGCTCCCCGCGGAAACCCACGGGAAACGCGAGGGCCGGGCGAGCGGGGAGGGAGGTTCTTGCGGCCGAGCGACTCGCGAACGGGCGGGTCGCGACACAGTTAAGGCGGCCTAAGACGGCGCTCCAGGCTGGCTTGGAGGACTCGTCTTTTTGGAAGCATGCAAGATATAGCGAGTTGGGGGTCGGGGTCCCGGACCCAGGGAGCCCGGTTTCAGCCATGAAGGAGGGGCAGTCCCCGGCCGCTGGGCAGCCGAGAGGAAACATGGCGGCCGCAGGTTGGGCAGGCGATAAGAATGGGCATCGGGATGGTTGCCTTTATGTGGAGGGAGCGGAGGGTCCCCAGGCCAGGCCTGGCCTGGCCTGGAGGGGAGGGGAGGGGAGGGGAGGGCGAAGTGCGCAGGACGGCTTCCGGGATGGAGGCGGGGGCTGGAGCGACTGGTTCCGGACAAGGGGGGAGGTCTCGGCGGTTCAGCCTGAAAGCGGCCGCAGTCGCGTTGGAATCCTCCTGCAACCCGGTCAGGTTCCGGACGGCGGCTTCTCCGGGCGGAGGGGTTCAATCTTCGGGACGGGGAGGGGCTTGCGGCCGGGAAGCCTCGACAGTTCGGCCGCTGCACTGTATCGAGGATGGCCTTCTATGGCGCGGCGGCGGTTACGGCAAGCCCGACGCAGGCTTTTTCCTGGTCGCCCCTGCCGATGTCGTTGCTTGCCTCAGAAAGGGGAGACTCGGCCGCGGCCGTCGGCGGGGACGGCGGGGACGGCGGGGACGGCGGGCCGCAAAGTATCGCTTTTCGCCCGCCCCGCATTTAAAAAATGCCCGAACCCTCTAGCCGGCCGGAGGGGGTCCGGCGCGGTGTCTCCTCCTCGGGACGGAAGGGTTTGATTTCACCGCGAAAACCCAGCGCCTACCGCGAAGTCGAATGCCCCATGGGGGAAAGGGAGGGCATAGCTCCCCCCCCCCGTCGATTCGGGCGTATCCGTTCGCGGGCTTAAGGGGGGCGCGGTCATGTGCCAGGCTGGAGGGGGGCGTGGGGTTATGGGGGGGGCAGGCC
>JAIRZX010000097.1 GCA_031267005.1 Deltaproteobacteria bacterium | reverse complement strand
CTGAACCTGAACCTGAACCTGAACCTGAACCTGAACCTGAACCTGAGCCTGAACCTGAACCTGAACCTGAACCTGAACCTGAGCCTGAGCCTGAGCCTGAGCCAGAAACTGAGCCTGAGCCAGAAACTGAGCCTGAGCCTGAAACTGAGCCTGAGCCTGAAACTGAAACTGAGCCTGAGCCTGAGCCTGAGCCAAAAACTGAGCCTGAGCCTGAGCCTGGGCTTGAATCTGAGATTGAACCGGAGACAGGTCAGCGGCTTAGAGCCGGGCCGGCGCCGGAGCCCGGGCCCGGACTCGGGCAAAAGGCCGAGACGTAAACCCGGGGGCGGGGGGGGGCCGGGCAACCCTTCATGCGCTGCCCGCAGGCCACATATTATAGTGGCTTTGGGGTTTCGGGGCCACTCGGGTTTTCAGGACGAGAAGGCCGGCGGTGGGCAGGCCTGCGGAGGACCGGCGGGGGGGGCAGGCCGCTTTACCTTCCGTTCTTTCAGGATCTCCCGGGTTTCCCGGATCGTCCGCCTCAGTCCCTGGCCCTCTTCACGGTGGCAATGGCGAGCAGGAAGAAGAGCGCCGCGCAGACGGCCAGGATCAGGAAAGGCGCGGGGCTTGCCGGCTCCCCGAAAGCGTCGGCCCTTATGGCCTTGGACGCGTGGGAGAGCGGCAGGAAGGCGAGTATCTTCTGGGCCCAGACGGGCAGAGCGTCCAGGGGGAAAAAGGTCCCCCCCAGGAAGGCCATGGGCGTGATGATGAAGTTGGACAAAAGCGCCTGGTCAGCGTGTGTCTTCAACACCATCGCGAGCGCCACCGCCAGCGACGAGAAGGCGAAGGCGTTGAGGAACGCAGCCACGGCGAGCCATGGCCCGTAGTGGAGCCTGACCCCGAAGGCCAGCCCCAGGAGGGCCACTACGGCCATCGCCATGAAGGCCCGCGTGAGCCCGGCCAGGGTTTCCCCGAGCACGAAGGAGAGGGGGCTCACCGGGGCCGCCTGGAACTCCTCGATGGCGTGGATGTAGAACCTCGCCGAGTTTATCTCCGCCGCTATGGAAAAGGCCTGGGTCATGCTGGCCATGGCGATGAGCCCCGGCACCAGGAATTCCAGATATCCCCTCTCGCCGACGGAAACCGCCCTCCCCAGCGCGTAGCCGAATGCCGTCATGTACAGGAAGGGGGACACGCTCATGCTGAGGATCTGGCGCTTCAGGCGGTGCTTCATCAAAAGCATCTCGCGCAGGTACACCGCGAGGAGCGGGGCTATCACGACACCCTCCTTCCCGTGAGCGACAGGAACGCGTCCTCCAGGTTCACGCGCCTCACGCTCCCGGATCCCTCGAGGGTCAGTATGTAGTCCGCGGCGTCGGACCTCTTGGCGAAGAACCTGGTGGCCATGCCGCCGTCCCCGAAGGAGTCTACGGCCCAGCGGCCCAAGCCGTCCATGACGTCCTGGGGCGCCCCGCTCTCGACCAGCCTGCCCTTGTTCATGAAGGCGACGCGGTCCGCCAGGAATTCCGCCTCCTCGATGTAGTGGGTGGTGAGGAACACCGTGACCCCTTCCTTGTTGATGGACTTGATGAGGCTCCAGATCCTCTTGCGGATGGCCGGGTCCAGGCCCACGGTTGGTTCGTCCAGGAACAGGAGCCTCGGCCGGTGCACGAGGGCCCTGGCTATCATGAGCCTCCTCCGCAGGCCGCCCGACAGGGTCTTCGCGAGCGCCCCGGAGCGGTCCTCCATCTCCACGTAGCGGAGGTGTTCCTCGGCCGACTCCTTCCTCTCCTTCCTCCCCATGCCGAAGAGCCTCCCGTGGATCTCCAGGTTCTCGGCAACGGTGAGCTCGCCGTCCAGGCTGTTGTGCTGGGCCACCATGCCGCACAGCCGCTTGGCTCTGAGGGGCTCCCGCGTGATGTCCACGCCGCCTATGAAGGCCTCCCCGGAGTCCAGCCGGGTGATGCCGTTTAAGATCCTTATGGTCGTGGACTTCCCGGCCCCGTTGGGGCCCAGGAAAGCGAAGAGCTCCCCGGGCCGGACCTCCAGGTCCAGCCGGTCCAGGGCCGTCACGTCCCCGTAGCTCTTCGTGAGGGCTTTCAAGCGGATCACGCGCGGCCTCCAGGACGGAGGGCGGGCCCGGCGGCCCGCCCGGTGGCGGGGGGCGGAGTTCGGCTTCCCGGGCGGGTCATGGGGCTGCTCCGGAACGTTTGGGGGCCGCGGCAGGATGGCCCCCTGCACGCTGGCCAGCGGGCGCGGAGGGCCGCGGGTCTTCGAAAGAGCCGGAGGCCCCGGAGGTTAAGGAGGCCCCGATGGCCGCTGGGGCCCCGATGGCCGCTGGGGAACCGTAGGCCGCTGGGGAAACGATGGCCGCTGGAGAACCGTAGGCCGCTGGGGAAACGAAGGTCACTGGGGAATCGATGTTCACTGGGGAATCGACGGTTCCGGAGGAAGCTGGGTTTCCTGCGGGGGCGGGGGGGAAGCTCCGGGCTGGAAGGGAGTGGCGCGGCCTGAGGCGGGACGGGAGCCCGGCCCAGGAGGGCCCGGGCGCCGGCGCGGGGCCGAATCCCAAAGACAGCCCGGCCAGCTCGAAGGCAGCCGGCGACAGGGCCACGGGACAGGGGTCGGCGCGGGCGGAGCGGAGGAACCGGAGGCGTTCCGGCGGGGCGCCGGGGTCGCTGGGAGCCGGGGCCTCCCTTGAGGGAGGCCGCCGGCCCGGGGGCCCGAACAGCCTCTCCCGGCCCGGGGGGCCCAGCACTTCTGCGGGAGGGCCGAAAGCCTCCTGGGCGCCGTCCCTCAAAAGGAGCGCAAGATCCGCCCAGGCGAGGATCTCGCTTACGTCGTGCAGTGAAAATACGACTACCGCCCCCCGTTCGGCGGCGTATCGCTTAAGGCCTCCGAGCACCCTGGCCCTGTCCCCCGGAAGGCGCCCGGCGGACGGCTCGTCCAGGAGAAGCGCCCGAGGCGCGTGGAAGACGGCCCGGGCAAGCCTGGCCTCGTGGAGAAGCCCTTCGGGAAGCTCCCACAGCGGACGGTCCGCCATGCCCTCCGCGCCCAGGAGCTCCAGGGCCTCCCTGGCTTTGGCGAGGGAGGCCTCCGGCACACGGGGGGGCGGGGATCCGGCGGCGGAGGCCCCGGGCCTGGGCTTGGGGCCCCGCCCCAGGGCCACGCCCTCGAGCACGCTTAAAAAGGGCGGCGGGGAGCCGTCGTGCCGGGGCACGTAGAGCCTGGGGGGGAAGCCGGGCTCCAGGCCGTCCGTCGCCGCCTTGCCGAAGAAGGAGAGCCTGCCCCCCATAACCGGCAGCATGCCCGCCAGGGTCTTCAGGAGGAGCGTCTTCCCAGAGCCGTTGGGCCCGGCCACGGCAAGCGCAAGCCCCGGCGCAGCCTCGAAGGACACGCCCCGGAGCAGGGGGGCCCCAGCGCCGCAGGAGAGGCCCTCGGCGCTCAAGCCGCAGGCCTTTGGCTTGGACGCGGAAACTCTGGCGGCGCCCGAACCCGATCCGGGCGCGCCTTCGCGATCGGCTTCGGCTGCGGCTCCGCACATGACGCACCTCCCGCGGCGCTGGCCGCGGGCGGCGCTAAGGCCGGCCCGGGCCGGAAAATGATCCCGCCGGCCGCGTCGGTTCGCCGGAGGCGAGCCGGAAGCGGCGCAAAAAAAAATCCCGGATTGACTGGCTGTCGATCCAGGATTCCCGTTTTGATCCCGCAAAGAAAATTCCGGCCCCGCGCGGCCGCGTCCCCCAGACGAAGGGGGGAGGGCGCCCGGAGGCGTCTTCAGGCAGGTCTTCTGGCTTCGGATCGTCCCCGAGGCGTCTTGGCCTTCCCAGCCCGGGCTAGGGGCCAGTGACCCAGGGCCTCCCCCCGGCAGGCGTTGTAGGGGGGCGCCCTGCGCGAGGCGCCTCAGGTCCCCGGTTACAGCGGAGGGGCCGCCCCGGTTTACGGAGTTCCCTGTTAGCCCGCGAGGGCACCTGAATGGCTTATTATAGCCGTTGGCCCGGCGGAAATCAAACGGAATCGGCGGTTTCAGGCCAGTTCAACCCTTAAGGCGGCCCCGGGACTGGGTTTGCGGGGGAGATCGGCAGGAAAGCGAGCCCCGGGGCGGGGAAGGGAGCCGCACGGGGGAGCCGAGGGAGGCCGGGAGGGAGGCTGGGAGGCCGGGAGGCCGGGAGGCCGGGAGGCCGGGAGGCCGGGAGGGAGGGAAGGGACCGGAACGTAACTGACTGGACTGGAGTGGCTGGACAGGTCAGGGAGGAAGGAAGCAGGGCAAGGGAGGACGGGACGGGGCAGGAGGAGGCAGGGCGGGTAAGGACGGGAAGGGTCGGGACGGGAGGAGGCAGGTCGGGTAAGGACGGGAAGGGGACGGATTCGGATTTTGACCGGATTCTATCGGAATGCTACTGAATATGAAAGGTGCGGCTGGCTGGGAAGGAGGCGGAACCCTCCCAGCCCAATTACCGGTTCGATGCCGACTGTCAGTTGCCGCCGCCGACGGTCGGGAACTGGAAGCCGGCGACGTTTTTCCTCAGCTCCCATTCCGGGATCATCGAGGGGCTCAACCCCCTGAGGACGTCCCTCAGGTGCTGGCCGGCCAGGTTCCCGCACTCGCGGAGCTCCACCGCGTAGGAGTCGTCCCCCCGGATGTCCTGCACCACGTACTCCAAGGACTCGAGGATCATGCCCTCCGGGAATGTCCTGGCCTCCAGGAGGAGCGTCTCGTAGCGGGCCCTCAGGTGGGCGAAGGAGACCGCGAACTCCTCCACGAAGCGGCCGTATTCCGACGAAACGCTCTCTAGCCCGCGGCGGCGGGCTTCCATCTCGGCGCGGGCGGTCGCCTGGGCGCCCCCCGCT
>JAIRZX010000096.1 GCA_031267005.1 Deltaproteobacteria bacterium | reverse complement strand
CTCCGATCTGACCGAAAGCGGCGAGAACCCCAACTTTTTCAGGACTATCCCCCGCGACGGCCTGCAAACGGAACTCCTGGCCCGGCTCGTGAGGGAGGGCGGGTTCCGGAGCGCGGCCGTTCTGCACGACCAGACCGACTACGGCGAGACCCTCGCCCTCCTGATGGAGGAGGCCCTCGCCCGTGACGCCGCCCCGGGGGCCGCGGCGCCGCTCTCGGTGGGCGTGGGCCCGGAACGAGGCGACATGGACGCCGTGGCCGCCAGGCTCAAAGCCTCCGGCGCGGACGCCGTGGTCTGGTGCGGGTACTTCAACGGCGCCGCCAGGCTCGCCGCGACCCTCCGCGAGAGGGGCATCCGCGCGGCGCTTTTCGGAGCCGAGGCGGTTGCTGACGACCGCTTCATCGACCTGGCCGGGGAGGCGGCGGAGGGGGCCGTGGTCGTCATGCCCGCCGTGCCGCCGGTCGCGGCCGGCGCGGCCGCCGAGGCCCTGGAGGGCCACGCCCGCGTCCGCCGGGAGGAGCCGGGGCCCTACTTCCTCACGTCCGCCGCGGCGGTCCAGGCCCTCTTGGCGGCCGCGGAGGGGGCCGGCTCGGCCGACGATCTCGATCTCATTAAGGCCCGCCTGACCGGGACCGAGGCCCGAACCGCGCTCGGCCCCGCGCTCTTCGACTCCAAAGGCGATCTCGCCGGGGCCGCCTTCGCGGCGTACGTGGCGAAGGGCGGGCGCTTCGAGCCCCTGGAGGGCGCCGGACTGGCGGCTGACCCGCCTCGGGAAGCCCCGGGCGCCTCCGGGGCCGCCGCCGGCCCTTAGCCGGGGATTCCGGCGTCCCTCAGCCGGGGATTCCGGCGCGGCCGGCTCCGGGGCCCCCCCGGAGGCCGGCGGCTTCACGCAATTGACCTATCCGGGAGGCATTAAATGCGCACCACCAACATCGTAACTTCCCTCGCCCTCGCGGCGGCCGTCTCGCTCTGCGGCGCCTCCGCGGGCTCCGCCCAGGAGTCCTCTGCCGCCCAGGAGCCACTCAAGGTGGGCTTCGGCGGCGCCCTTCTGGGCTCGCTGGCCTCCTACGGCCTCTCGAACCTGTACGGCATTGAGTTCGCGATCCACAAGGCCAACTCCTCTGGCGGGGTGCTGGGCCGCCAGATCCAGCTCGTCCAGGAGGACGACTCCTGCGATCCGGCCCTCGCCTCCTCCGCCGCCACCAAGATATCCAGCCAGGGCATCAAGCTCGTGCTGGGCCACACCTGTTCGGGCGCCACCCACACGGCCCTTTCCGTCTACGGCGGGAACGCCATAGTCGTCTCGTCGTCGGCCACCGACATCAACCTGACCGACAGCGGCGACAACCCCTACTTCTTCCGCACCACGCCCAGGGACGACGCCCAGAGCTCCCTGCAGGTCCAGCTCATCAAGGCCAAGGGCTACAAGAAGGTGGCCATCCTGCACGACAAGGGCGACTACGGCAAGTCCCTGGCCGAGCTCGCCGAAGCGGCCATCAAGGCCGATACCGCGAGCGGCGTCGAGGTCGTGCTCCTGGAGGGCGTCACCTCCGGGCAGGTCTCCTTCGACGCGGTCGTCGCCAAGGTTAAGGACTCCGGGGCCGAAGCGGTGGTCTGGGGCGGGTACTACAACGACGCCTCCAAGCTTGCCTTGAACCTCCGCGACAAGGAAGTGGCGGCGGTCGTCATAGGCGCCGACGGGCTCTACGACGACCGCTTCCTCTCCATCGGCGGCAAGGCGGTCGAGGGCTCCTTCGCCACGGGCCAAAGCGACATCAGCCAGTCCGCGGCCGCCAAGGAGGCTTTGGAGTACCACCGCCAGAACCACACCGAGGAGACCGGCACCTACTTCTTCTACGCGGCCGCGGCGGCCCAGGCCCTCTTCGCGGCGGTGGAGAAGGCGGGCACGGCCGACGATCTGGATCTCATCAAGAAGCACCTGACCGAGGACACGGTCGAGACCGTGCTCGGGCCGGTGCGCTTCGACGCCAAGGGGGATTTGATAGGCGCCGGCTTCAAGCTCTACGAGGTGAAGGACGGCAAGTTCGCTGAGGTCACGCTGTAAGGCCCCCCATGGAACTATTCCTCAACCTGTGCGTGGGCGGCCTCACCAAAGGCAGCATCTACGCGCTCATCGCCCTGGGCTATACGATGGTGTACGGCATCATCGCGCTCATCAACTTCGCCCACGGCGAGATCTACATGATAGGCGCCTTCACGGCGCTCATCTTCAGCATGGTCCTGGGAGCCCTCGGCCTCACCGGCTGGGGGCTCCTGTTCTCCGCCGGCTTCTTCGCGGTCGTCTACTGTGCCATGTACGGCTGGACCCTCGAGAAGGTCGCCTACAAGCCCTTGAGGGGGCAGTCCAGGCTGGCGCCGCTCATAAGCGCCATCGGCATGTCCATCTTCCTCCAGAACTACGTGCAGCTGGTGCAGACCCCCAACTTCCTGGCCTTCCCCGACCTTATACCCGATTTGGGCTTCCTTTCGGGCTTCAGGGGCGTGGCCTCCAAGACACAGTTCGCAATAGTGGCGGCCACGGCCGTGAGCATGGTGGCCTTGACGCTCTTCATCAAGAAGACCCGGATAGGCATGGCCATGCGGGCGGTCTCCCAGGACCCCACCATGGCGAGGCTGACCGGGGTCAACATCGACAAGGTGATATCCACCACATTCATAATAGGCTCGATGCTCGCCGCCGTAGGCGGGCTCCTCATCGGCAACTACGCCCACCAGACCGACTTCTTCATAGGCTTCCTGGCGGGCATGAAGGCCTTCACAGCGGCCGTGCTGGGCGGCATAGGCTCCATACCCGGGGCCGTCGTGGGGGCGCTCATCCTGGGCTTCTCCGAGAGCTTCGCCGCTGGCTACATCTCAAGCGACTACGAGGACGTCGTGGCGTTCGTCCTCCTCATCGCCATCCTGACCCTGCGCCCAGACGGCATCATGGGCAGCGCCACGACGCAGAAAGTCTGATTCCGTTCCCCAATGTCCAATCCGACCACCGACACTGACGGCTGCCCCGCGGCCCCGGACGCGCCCGCGGCGGGCCCCGGCCCGGCCGCCGCCGCCGCGTCCGAAGGCGGCTCCCCCGGCCCCAAGGCCGGCCCGGGCGGCTCGCCCGCAGCCCCCGCGACCGCGGCCGAAGGCGCGGCGGGGGAGCCGAAGCTGCCGCGGTTCCTCTCCTTCTCGCTTTGCGAGGCCCGCGCGGCCTTCCTCTCCGCGGCGTGGTTCTCCGTTTTGGCTCTGCCGCTCGTGTGCTTCCGCATCAACGCCGCGAGCGGGAGCATCGACTACCTGTGGGCGCGGCTCCCCAAACTGGCCCTCATAGCCTTCTTCGCCACCCTCGTCTGGCGCTTCCTCATAAGGAAGATAGGCTTCTCCCGCGTTAAATCGGCCGTGGACGAGACCTCCGGCCCCCCCCCGGAAGGCGCGAGGGGCCCGAAAGGCTCCTGGCTGACCCTGCTCGACCGCGCCCCGGCCAAAAGGCTCATGTTCCTGGCGGCGGCGCTCCTGCTCCTGTCAATCCCTTTCTGGACCACCCCCTACGTGGTCACCATCCTCATCACCGCGCTCATCTACATAACCCTCGGGCTGGGCCTGAACATCGTGGTCGGCGTGGCGGGGCTCCTGAACCTGGGCTACGCGGCCTTCTTCGCCGTAGGCGCGTACACCTTCGCGCTCCTAAACCAGAATTTCGGGCTGGGCTTCTGGATATGCCTCCCGCTGGGCGCCTTGTCCGCCACCCTCCTGGGGCTCCTCCTGGGCCTCCCCATCCTCCGGCTCTCCGGGGACTACCTGGCCATCGTCACGCTGGGCTTCGCGGAAATCATCCGCCTCATAATCGTGAACGTCGGCTTCACCAACGGGCCGCGCGGGATAAGGAACATCCCCCCGCCGGGCTTCTTCGGGGTGAACTTGAACGCATCCGTCAAGCCCTTCCTGGTGGGCCACGGGCTCCTGCACAAGGACATGGACCTGAACAAGGTCTTCATATATTTCATAGTGCTCGCCATCGTGGCGCTGACCGTGGTCTGCGTCTACCGCCTCGAGAACTCCCGGATGGGCCGCGCCTGGCTCGCGCTCCGCGAGGACGAGGTGGCCTGCCAGGCCATGGGCATCAACCGCGTCCGCGCCAAGCTCGCGGCCTTCGCTCTGGGGAGCACCTGGGCGGGGCTGGCCGGGGTCGTCTTCGCCTCGCAGATATCCTTCATCAACCCCCAGAGCTTCACCTTCATGCTCTCGGTCATGGTGCTCTCGATAGTGGTCCTGGGCGGCATGGGAAGCATCCCCGGCGTAATGATAGGCGCGGCTGTCTTAATCCTCCTCCCCGAGTACCTCCGGGAGTTCTCTGACTACCGCATGCTCATCTTCGGGCTCATCATGGTGCTCATGATGGTATTCAGGCCCCAGGGCATCATCCCCAGCACCCGCAGGGTCTACATCTACCGCCCCGAAGAGCACGGGTGCGCGCCGGAGGCCCCGGCGGGGCCCGGAGGCCTTGGAGGGCCCGGAGGCCTTGGAGGGCCGGATCTGCGGAAAGGCGCTGGAACCGCCGGCCCCGCCCGGATCGGCGGCGCGGCCGGCCCGGATGCGGGCCAAGCCGGCGCCGCCGGGGGATCGCCGTCCCCGCGGGGGGCCGCATGACCGACGCCGTCCCGCGCGACCCGGTGCTCTCGACCTCCGGCATCACCATGATCTTCGGGGGCCTGACGGCCCTTTCCGACGTTAACTTCAGCGTGGAGCGGGGATCCATCACCGCCTTGATCGGCCCCAACGGGGCGGGCAAGACCACCTTCTTCAACTGCCTCACCGGCATCTACCGCCCCAGCCGGGGGACGATGGTCTTCAGCCCCGAGCCGGGAAAGTCCTTCGGGCTCAAAAAGCTCGCGCCGGACAGGATAACCTGGCTCGGCATCGCCCGCACCTTCCAGAACATCAGGCTCTTCAACAACCTGACGGTCCTGGAGAACGTCCTCATAGCCTGCCACTCCCGCATGAAGGCGGGTATCCTGGGGGCGCTCCTGAGGGACAGGAGGACCCGCGACGAGGAGAACGCCATGGCGGAGTTCAGCTACAGGCTCCTGGCGCGCTACGGCCTGGGGCCCTCCGCCAACCACGTGGCCAAGAACCTCCCCTACGGGGCCCAAAGGCGCTTGGAGATCGTGAGGGCGCTCGCCACCAGGCCCTCGCTCCTGCTCCTGGACGAGCCCGCGGCGGGGCTGAACATCGCGGAGACGAGGGAGCTGGACGATCTCATCAAGTACATAAGGGCCAACGAGAGCCTTTCCATCCTGCTCATCGAGCACGACATGTCGCTCGTGATGAGCGTCTCGGACATGGTCTACGTCCTGGACTACGGCTCGCTCATCGCCTCGGGGCCGCCGGACGAGATCCGCCGCGACCCCAAGGTCATCAAGGCCTACCTGGGCGAAGACTAGGGGAGGGGACTGTGCCGGACGAACCAGGCGCCAACGCCGCCACCGGCGCGGGCAGGGTGCTCGAGCTGGATGGCGTGCGCACCTTCTACGGGAACATCGAGGCCCTGAAGGGCGTGTCCTTCCACATCGACCGCCAGGAGATCATCGCCATCCTGGGCTCCAACGGCGCGGGCAAGACCACGTGCCTCAGCTCCATAGTGGGCCTGACCCCGCCGCGCTCCGGCCGGGTGGTCTACGAGGGCGCCGACATAAGGGGCCGCTCCACGGACTCCCTGGTCAAAGGCGGGCTGGTCATGGTCCCGGAGGGCAGGCGCATCTTCCCGGCCCTCACCGTCCTCGAGAACCTCCGGATGGGGGCCTACCTTCGGCGAGACCGCCAGGGCATCAAGGACGATCTGGACTACATCCTCGAAATGTTCCCCATCCTCGCCGCCCGGGCCGGCCAGGACGGGGGCACGCTCTCCGGCGGCGAGCAGCAGATGCTGGCCATAAGCCGCGGCCTCATGGGCCGTCCCAGGATGCTCCTCCTGGACGAGCCCTCCCTGGGGCTGGCGCCCATAGTCATAAGAAGTATCTTCGACACCATCAAAAAGATAAACCAGGAGCAGAAGACCACCATCCTCCTGGTCGAGCAGAACGCCAACCTGGCCCTCCAGGTGGCCCACCGCGCCTACATCATGACCACGGGGCTCATAACCCTCGAGGGCACCGCCTCCGAACTCATGAACGACGAGTCCGTCAGGAAGGCCTACCTCGGGGGCTAGCGGAACTTCGCGTCCGCCGCGGCCCGCCCGGCGGCGTCCCTTCCCGAGGCTCCGCCCGGCGGCGTCCCTTCCCGCGGCCCGCCCGGCGGCGTCCCTTCCCGCGGCCCGCCCGGCGGCGGCCCTTCCCGAGGCCCGCCCGGCGGCGTACCTTCCCGAGGCTCCGCCCGCCGGCGGCCCTTCCCGAGGCTCCGCCCGCCGGCGGCCCGGGCTACTCCTCCACCGCGCCGCCCCCGTCCGTCTTGCGGCGTCCCCTCCGCCAGCGCCAGGCCAGGCCAG
>JAIRZX010000256.1 GCA_031267005.1 Deltaproteobacteria bacterium | reverse complement strand
GACGCCGGCCAGGCGGGCCACTTCCTTTATGGTGAACTTGAGCGGGCCGAAGGCGCCTATCGCCTTGAGGCAGCTGGATATTACGGTCTTGCGCACCCCCTGCTCGGACTCCGGGTTCGAGTGGGGCCGGCCGACCGAGCGTTTGCCGTCGTCCGACATGGGTAGCACCCGATGGTTGATTATTTTGTTAGCGGGTAATTTAGTCAAGGAAAATCTCCCTGCCCGGGAACCCGGCCCCCGGGGCGGGCCTGGGGGGCGGGGCGGCCTCGTCCAGCTCCCGCCGGGGAGCCGTCCGCCCGGGCGGGCGGACGGCGGCGGGATCCGGAGGCCTGCGCGGCAAGAGTTGTCTGCGGGCGGGCGCGGGAGGGCGGCGGGAGCGAGCTTTGCGGAGGCGGAAGGAGTCGGGGCGGGAGCGAGCGCCGCGCCTGCCCTTGCTTTCCCGGAAAGAGAGGCTTGCGTCGCGTCGCGGCGGCTGGGAAATCCGGGCATGGACGTCTGGGCTTAAGCCGCTTGGGCGTGATGGAGCCGCACTTGCTGGGCGCCGGACCGGCGAAGGTTCGGAGGGGTTGAGGTCAAAGGCTCGCGAGGCGCTGGCCTTCAGGCCGGAAGGCCGGAAGGGCGGAAGGCCGGAAGGGCGGAAGGCAGGAAAGGCGGAAGGGGGGATGCCCGGAGAGCAGGAAGCCGGCCGGGCGGATGCCCGGAGAGCCGGGAGCCGGATGGCGGGAATGCCTGATGCCGGTCCGTAAAGCGCCGCGCGGATGCGCGACGCCACCTTTGGTTTGGAATCGTTTTCGCTGGTCCAGGGACGGAAGCGGCGTAAAGAGCGTAGCTGTGGCTTTGGGCCGTCTGTTGCCAGCCTTGGGCCCGAATCGCCTGGACGTTGTATTATCGCCCCTTAAGGCCAGTTTTCCAAAGGCCGCGCTGCAACGGGCGCGAATCGGCGGGCCGGCGGCTCTTAGCGTAGGCGGCGCAGCCTTCTCCCAGGAAGGCCGGGGCGTAGGGGTTAGCGACTTGGAAGGCGCGGGCGCTCAGCCTGGCGCGGGGCCGCAGTTTCGGATGCGGGGAAAAGGATGCGGGACGTTCGGGCTTGGGAGGGGGAGGCGGGAGGGGCTCTCGCTGGCGAACTTGAACCGGCGCGCATCCTTGAAAGTCGGGACGCCGCCGTCCGGGCGGGGAACTGTGGGCGGGGCAACGGAAGGGCGGGGCAACGGAAGGGGGTAGTTTGAGCCGAGTTGGGGCAACGCCCCGGGTCGGGCTTTAAGGCCCAGGCCGCGATTAGGGGCGGTTAAACCAGCAAAGGGCCAAGGACGGATGACTGTCCATGGTGAAACCGGCGCGGAGCGGGGTTGCGGACGGATGCCGGTCCGTTCCGGAGAGCTGCAGTGATGCGGCCGACAGGTTTGCTCCGGACGGATGTTTTCCCGGCTGTTGTGGGGAGCTGCTGGATGCCGGCCGCATCCCGAGCGGGATGTCCATGGCTGATCTTCAGGATGGTTCCCGTATTCTGACATGGTTCTTTGCGGGGGAGGTTATGCAATTACGGACAAGGATACGCGGGGCTAAGGCGAAAGTCAAGGAAAACTGACCGATTTCGGCTCCGGGGACATTCTGGGGGACGGGCGCCGGCAGCCGCCGGTCCAAGGGCCGCCGGACGGAAAGCCGCCAAATCCGGCTGAAAACGCCGCTTTTCGGCGTTTACGAGGAAAACTCCAGTCCCCCGGCGGCAGGCGGCAGGTTCGCTTGACTGATGAATAATTCGCGTGAAAGCTTAAGGAAAGGGGTTTCCGCGACATTCCGGATGCAGAAAGCGGAATGGAGGAATTAGGCGAAATCGCGCAAAAAGAAACGCGAAAGACATCAGGATGGTGCGGGGCCCGTTGCGGCATCCGCCCCGGCATCCAGGAACATCCTGTAGTGGCTAAAAACTGGAAGGAATAATCACGAAAAGGAGGCGTCAATTTTTCCGGCGCGGGCGGCAAGCCGCAGTGGAATATGACCAGCGTCCCGCGCCCTTCCCGCCGAGCGCATCCAAGGCAACCGAGCCGTCCTAAGGCATCCGAGTTATTCTGCGGCAGAAGGGCCGCCCTGGGGCATCCGATTGATCCTGACGCAACCGGGCCAAACTTCAGCGACCGAGTCAGGCTAAGGCATCCGAATCAAACTTCAGCGACCGAGGCGGGCTAAGGCATCCGAATCAAACTGTAGCGACTGGGCCGGGCTAAGGCATCCGAACCAAACTAAAGCGACCGAGCCGGGCTAAGGCATCCGAATCGCCTCCAGGCATCCGAATCGTACAAATACGCCACGGCCATCCGGCGGATACTGAGGCAACAGGCTTTCCGGCCCGCGCCGGAACCGCCTCGAGCGTCCGGGGATGGCGTTCCGGCATTCGGGGACGGGTTCAGGCCGCTTCGGCAAGCCTTGCGGCGTCTCGTTTTCCGGGGGTACGGGAAGCCGGGCAGCCCGGATGCGGAGGTGGCCCTGGCGAGAAGCGTCCGCGGCCCCTGGCGAGTAGTGTCCAAGGAAACCCCCGCGCCTGGCGGGGCCTAACGGAAGCTCCCGCCTTTCAGGCGCCGACGACGTGGACGGTGCGGCCCTCGTGCTTGTCGCTCAACCAGGAGATCTTCCTTTCCCAGTCCTCGGCGGGGTCGGGGTCGAAAGCCACGAGCCAGCCGGTCTTCGCGCGGCAGCGCTCCACGTAGCGCGACATATGGACGAGGCTATCCCGGAGGCGCTGTTCCGACTCTTTCACCGCCGCGCCCACGGGGTAGACTGAGTCCCGGAAACGGACGAGCATGTCGAGCCGTCCCCGGCCCAGCCCGTACTCGCACAGGAGCGCCCCGCCGCCGCCTATCGCCTTGTGGAGGAAGGCCGTGAGGGCCAGGTGCCCCAGGGCCCTCTTCATGCCGAACGGCGCCGCGAGCCGCGACCCCCTGTCCTGCCAGTAGGCCTGGAAGGCCTTGAGGAGCGCGGACATGTCCAGCTCCCTGCCCCCTTCCGGCTTCCCTTCGGGGGAGCGCGGCATGCCGAAGGCCAGCAGGCCGGAAATTTCCGCGAGGGCCGCGTCCCGCACGAGCGGGTTCGCGGGGGAGCAACAGTTTTCCGCGATTTTCAGGAGCCCCGCTTCCGCCGCGCGCCTCATGGCCACGCCCTCGGCTTCGGGGGGGAGCCCGGGATCGCCCAGGACCATCGCCTCGTAGACGGCCGCCGCGCCGGGATCGGAGAGCGCCCGGACGGCCCCGCCGAGCCCGGCCTCCTTCCTCTCGACGAGCATGGCAGCGGCCAGGTCGATGTCGGCCCCGTCCGCCTCCCTGGAGGGCTCCCCGCGCAGGATCTCCTCGTCCG
>JAIRZX010000232.1 GCA_031267005.1 Deltaproteobacteria bacterium | reverse complement strand
GCGGCGGCGGGACGGCGCGCGCCCCGTGCCCGGCCTCCCGCGCGTTCCCCGTTCGCGGGCTTCGGCCTTTTTAGGGTCTTTCCGGGTTTCCGGCCTCGGCCCTTTGATATCCGCGCCCTTGCCGAAGCCCCCTAAAAGCCCTAAGATACTCAGTCAAGCGGGAAGTCAGCCCGCGCCCATTCCCCACGCCAGGATCCCGCCTCGGCCTCCGGCCTACCCGCCGGCCGTCCGCGCGGCAAGAGGAGATCCCAATTGACGAAATCCTCGCTCACAACAGACACCAAACTGGACATCGAGGTCCTGGGTCCGGCCAAGATCGACAGCCCCCTCATGGGCAAGGCGTCCGGAGGCCGGGAACAAGTGGAGAACCTGGCCTGGGAGGCCTTCACGGACGACAGCCAGAGGATCCTGAAGGACGCCACCCTGGCTTCGGTCGAGCACTTCGCCCATGAGAAGCAGGTTCCGGCCAGCTTCGAGCAGGCCGGGGCCAGGCGGAAGATCTACTTCGACCCCTCCAAGGTGAGGGCGGGCATCCTCACCGCCGGGGGGCTGTGCCCTGGCTTGAACGACGTCATCAGATCGCTCGTGATGACCCTGTACTACCGCTACGGGGTCCAGAACATCCAGGGCATCCGCTACGGCTACCAGGGGCTCATCCCAAGCTACGGCCACAGCCTGATAGAGCTTAACCCCTCTACCGTGGCCGAAATCCACCAGTTCGGGGGCACCGTCCTGGGCTCGTCCCGGGGGAACCAGTCCATAGAAGAGCTGGTGGACTCCCTGGAGCGGCTCAACATGAACATCCTCTTCTGCATAGGGGGGGACGGGACCCTGAAGGGAGCCCTGTACGTCTCCCAGGAGATCAAGAAGCGCGGACTGAAAATTTCGATAGTAGGCATCCCCAAGACAATCGACAACGACATAAGCCTGGTCTCCCGCTCCTTCGGCTTCGAGACCGCAGTGGCCATAGCGACCGAGGTGATAAGGAGCGCCCACACCGAGGCCCTGGGGGCCCCGTGGGGCGTGGGCCTCGTGAAGCTCATGGGCCGGGACTCGGGCTTCATCGCGGCCACGGCGGCGCTGGCCCGCGGTGACGCGAACTTCGTCCTGATCCCCGAGATCGACTTCGACGTGGACGGCCCGGGCGCGCTCCTGGACCGCCTGTTCAAGAGGCTCTCCACCCGCGGCCACGCGGTCATAGTGGTGGCCGAAGGGGCCGGTCAGAAGTTCTTCTCCGACGAGGCCCAGATCAAGGACGCTTCCGGGAACGTCCTCCACAAGGACATAGGCGCGTACCTGGCCGACCGCATCAAGCGCTACTTCAAGGAAATGGGCCAGGAGATCAACCTGAAGTACCTGGACCCCAGCTACATCATCAGGAGCGCCCCCGCCAACTCCACGGACCAGGTGTTCTGCAGCTTCCTCGGCCAGAAGGCCGCCCACGCCGCCATGGCCGGGAAGACCAACTGCCTTATTGGCCAGTGGAACGACTACTTCGTCCACGTGCCTATCGACATGGCCATAGCCGTCCGCAAGAAGGTCGACCCCATGGGAGTTTTGTGGAACAGCGTGCTGGAGCGCACCGGCCAGCCCGCCCTCACCTCCGCGGCCAGGCCTTCCGCCGCAGGCTGAGGCCGCTAAAGCCTCAAGGCCCTTTGACCCATGGCCGTTTCGGGTCCAATGCTGTTTCGGGCCCCATGCCGTTTAAACCCGAGGTCGCTAAAGCCAGAGGCCGCTTAAACCCGAGGCCGCTTCGCCCCCCTGCCCCCTCAGCCGGGAGACCCGGCTTCCGTGACAAGTCGGCCTCCGTCCCCCGCGCTCCCGCGCTCCTGCGGACTGCAGTCGCCGCCCCCCCAGTCCCGGGCGCCAGCGCGGCCGGGACGGGCCTCCCGCTCGCGGGCGAAATCGGCCCGCCGGGGATCGGGGGACGCTCGGCGGGCGGCGCACCGGCGGCGCCGCATGACGCGGCCTTGTGGTTTTTCCGCCGGTCGGCGGCCAAGAACCCGGCAGGGGGTTCCAGGAAAAACGGAAACGCCCGGAACCCGGCGGAAGCGTTTCGCCGCCGGGCGCCGGGCTTTTCGCCGCTTGCCTTGAACCGTCAGCGGCGGACGCGGGCGGGCCGCCGAACAGCCGCCGGGCGCGGGCCAGCCCGTGGCGCCGGGAGGGCCGCCGCCGCGCCTCAGCTCCTGAACTTTTCGCTCACCTTCGCGAAGACGTCCGTGAGCCGCGGGTCGAAGTGCGTGCCGCGGCCCTCCAGGATTATGCCCACGGCCATGTCGTGGCCGAAGGGCTCCTTGTAGGGCCTGCGCGAGGTGAGCGCGTCGTAGACGTCGCAGATGGCCAGGAGCCTCCCTTCGAGCGGGATGTCCTCGCCCTTGAGCTCCGCCGGGTAGCCGGTGCCGTCCCACTTCTCGTGGTGGGTGCCAGCGAAGATCTTGGCGTGGCGCAGGTAGTCGCCCTCGTTCGTGGCCTGGGCCATCCTGTCTATGATCTTGACGCCGTAGTAGGTGTGGAGCTTTATCTCCTCGAACTCGGCGGGCGTGAGGCTCCCGCGCTTGAGCAGTATTGTGTCCGAGACGGAGATCTTGCCCACGTCGTGGAGCTCCGAGGAACGGCACAGGAGCTCCAGGTCCCAGCCTATGACCTGGTCGTTGTAGAGCCCGCTCGCCGCGAGCGATCCAGCCAGGACCCGCAGGAACTTCTTGGTGCGGTTCACGTGCCCGCCGGTGAAGTCGTCGCGGCACTCGACCAGGTCGGCCACGGTGGTGAGGATAGCACCCTGGAGCTCCACCACGCGCGATGTCTTCTCCTCCACCATGCGCATGAGGTTGCGGTTGAAGTCCAAAAGCTGGCTCTTCTGGTCCTCCAAAAGGGCCTTCTGGTTCTGGAGCTGGTTCCGCTGGCTCTCCAGGAGCCGCTTCTGGTCCTCCATGGTCAGGTGGATCTCGACGCGTTTGCGCAACAGCGCCGGCTCGAAGGGCTTGGCGATGAAGTCCACCGCCCCAAGCGAGAGCCCGTCCACCTCGGCCTGGGAGTTGGACATGGCCGTCAGGAACACCACCGGCACCTGGCCGGTCAGGTGTTCGGCCTTGAGTATCTTTATGGCATCGTAGCCGTCCATGCCCGGCATGGAGATGTCCAGGAGGATCAGGTCAGGCAGCACCCCCCTGCCTATGGTGTCGAACATCTTCCCGGCCGAGGGGGCCGTGTAGACGTCGTAGCAGTCGGAGAGCGCCGACTTGGCGAAAACCAGGTTGGTGAGATCGTCGTCCACGATCATGACCTTGCGGCGGGGCTCCTCGCCGCCGCTGGCGCTTTCCCCCCTCTTGTCGTCGTAAAGGGCCATCAGCCCGCCGCCGCCTCTCCCCGCGCGGCCCGGCCCGGGGCGCCGGCCGGCGTCCGGGGGTGCAACCCCGGCGGCGCGGCGCCGCAGCTGTATCCTTCTCTCATGGTGAGGCTCCTTCTCTCATGGTGGGGCTCCTTCTCTCATGGTGGGGCTCCTTCTCTCATGGTGGGGCTACTTCTCTCATGGTGGGGCTACTTCTCTCATGGTGGGGCTACTTCTCTCATGGTGGGGCTACTTCTCTCATGGTGAGGTTCCTTCC
>JAIRZX010000201.1 GCA_031267005.1 Deltaproteobacteria bacterium | reverse complement strand
GCAGGGAGGGTATACCACTGCAGATCGATCACATAGTGCCGAAGGCCGGGGGCGGCTCGGACCGAGTGTCCAACCTGACTCTCGCGTGCGCCGAATGCAACCGGAAGAAGGGTTCACGGGACCTGAAGACGTTCCTCGCGAGGAAGCCCGGACTCGCGGAAGAGATCCTCAGACGCGCGTCCGCGCCCCTCCGGGACGCGGCGGCGGTCAACTCGACCCGCCGGGAGATCTTCAACCGGCTGAAGGATACGGGCCTGCCCGTGTCAACGGGCAGCGGGGGACTTACCAAGCACAACCGTTCTCGGTTCGGGATCCCGAAGTCCCACGCCCTGGACGCCGTCTGCGTCGGCAGGCTCGGCGGGGTTCGGGACTGGAAGCTGCCGACCCTGATCGCCACCTGTTGCGGCAGGGGACAGTATCAGCGGACAAAACCGGACGGGCACGGGTTCCCGCGTCTGCGGCTGTCTTCCGCCAAGGACGTTCACGGGTTCCGGACCGGGGACATGGTCAGGGCGGACGTCCCGAAGGGCAGGCATGTCGGGACTCACGTCGGCAGGGTCGCCGTGCGGAAGTCCGGATCGTTCGCCGTCAAGACAATGGACGGCGTGATTTCCAGTTCCTGGAAACACTGCCGGTTGCTCCAGAAGGGAAACGGATACAGCTTCTGGACGGAGCCGTACAGGGAGACGGAGAAGAGCTGATCTGCATCTAAACACTATCAGGAAAGGAGAGCGCGATTCCTCCCCGGAGCAAGCTCCGGGTGTTTCCTCGCGCAAGAACTATGAACACGCTCAAAGTCTCGCTCCTCCACCCGCAGATCCTCCACTCCAGGATCCGCGAGAACAGAAGCCTAATACTCGCCATGGCCGGAGAGGCGGCCGACAGGGGGGCCAGGATAGTGGTCGCCCCCGAGATGTGCCTGTCGGGCTACATCTTCCAGGACCGGATGTCCGTGGCGCCCTTCGTCGAGACGGCCGACGGGCCCTCGGCCGAGTCCTTCTCGAAGCTCGCCAAGGAGAAGAGCGTATTCCTCGTGGCTGGCTTCGCCGAAAACGATCCCGGCACGGGCGTGTACTACAACACCGCCTTCGCCTGGGGCCCCGACGGGAAGATGTTAGCCCGCTACCGGAAGGTGAACGCCGAGTCCCGCTGGGCCTGCCCGGGCCCCGCCTCGCAGGAGAACGCCTTCGACACCCCCTGGGGGAAGTGCGGCCTCCTCATCTGCTCCGACACCTACCACTCCCTGCCGTCGAGGACGGCCGCTCTCCGCGGCGCGAAGCTCCTGCTCATACCTTCCAACTGGCCGCCCACCGGGAGCTTCCCCGAGGACGTCTGGCGCTTCCGGGCCCTGGAGAACGGCGTCTGGCTCGCCGCGGCCAACCGCACCGGGGAAGAGGCAGACTTCGACTGCCGGGGCTGCAAGAGCTACTTCGTCGCCCCCGACGGGAAGATAGCGGCCGAGCACGGGAGCCCGGACTCCATGCTGCTCACCCACGAGATCCCCCTCACGCCCTCCGGCGACATAGACGGAGGCGACAGGCGCTCCGAGATCCTGGAGAGCCGCAGGCCCTGGATGTGGCACAGGCTCTACGCGAACCTCGCCTTTTTCCGGAACATCACGGCCGGCTTCAAACTCCCGGAGCCGGGCCCGACCGAGCTCCACCTCCTGTCCCCCGGAAAGGGCAAGGACCCGGTCGAGTTCCTGGAGGCGGGCGCGCCGAAGCTCTCGCCCGGATCGGTCGCCGTCCTCCCCCTGCGCGAGTGGTCGGGCCCCGAACTCGAGCGCCTGGAGAAGGCCGCCGCGGACAGGGGCGCCACGGTACTCACGGCAGAGGAGGACGAGGACGGCGACCGCACCCACATAGTGATAGGCGCCGACGGGATCGACCGGATCCCGCTCCCCGAAGACCGCCCCGACGCCCTCCTGCACCTGGGGACGCTCGCCTGCGAGCCCGTCCGGATGAAGGACATGATCCACCCCGAGTGCGCAATAGCCGCCGCCAAACGCGGGGCTGACCTGCTCGTGGCCGTGGAGCGCGAACTCGCGCCCGACGACCTCTTCACGGTCTCCATGCGCCCCATAGACCAGGCGGCGTGCTGCGTCTGCGCGGCCGACGGCGCGGGCGTAGGCCTCGTGCCGGAGGGCCACAACCCCGGCGTGGGCGCGTCCTCGGGCGAGGGCGGCTGGCTCGCCTACCAGGTGGACTCGGCCCCGCTCCGGAACAAGCGCTTCCAGGACCGCGCGGACTTCGAGCTCATCTTCGAGGACGCGGGCAGGGGCCCGTGGGAGTAAGGGCGTCCGCCCTCCCCCTTTCCGGCCTGGAGGCCCTCCCCCTTTCCGGCCTGCAACCCCCTTTCCCCTCCCCGGGCCGCGCCCGCCGCCCGGCTGGTTCCCGCTAAACCCTCCCCCGGCCTCCCCCGGCCCGGGACAACGCCCGCCCGAGGAATCCGGCGGGCAAGGCCTCTAAACTCCCGGTCTCACTCCAAAGACAAGGGAAGAGCATGTCCCACGCCAGGGCCTTCTTCCGGAGCGCCCGCCGGCCGGCGCCACGCGCCGGCCTGACCTTCAGCGGGAAGGGCGCCGCAGTTGCGCCCGCGGCCGGGCCCGGCGGCCTCTTCCCCTCCTTCCCCGCCGAACAGGCCTTACCCGCTCTCCTCCTCTCCCTCGCTTTCGCGCTGGCCCTGTGCCTAGACCCCTCCCCCGCCCCCGCGCAGGGGCCGGGACCTCCGGCCCAGAGCACTCCCGTCCAGGGCGCTCCCGTCCAGCCCCCCCCGGAAGGCGGCCCCGGCCCCGGAGGGCGGGGAGCGCCTCCCCCGGAGAGGGGGGGGCCGGGCCTGGACGGCTCGCGGACCATAATCACCCGGGAGCAGATAGCCGCTTCCAAGGTTGTGAAGATCCAGGACGCGTTAAACCTGGCGGCCGGCGTCACGGCCTCCGCGTCTTCGGTGTCGATCCACGGCTCCTTCAAGGTGCTGGTCTTCCTCGACGGCACGCCCTTGAACGATCCCACCTCGAGCTACGGCGGCATCAACCTCGACCACATCTCGCTCGCCCAGGTGGACTACATCGAAGTCATCAAGGACGCGGGCGGGCTCCACTACGGCCAGGACGCCACTGGCGGGGTCATAGTCATCCATACAGGGAACGTCGGCGGGAAAGGCGTCGCGGGACAGATCCGCCTGTGGGCGGGAAACCTCTCCGCGAGGCACGCGGACGCGGACCTGATGGCGGCCGCCGGGGGCTGGCAACTGGCCTTCAAGGCGGGCTGGGACGCCTCGGAAGGCTTCAAGCCCAACAACGACAGCGACAGGAGGCGCGGGGGGGCCAAGGCTTCCAGGGAATTCGCCTCGGGCCTGGCCTTCTCCGCTTCTGTAGACTACCTCCAGGAGGAGATGGGGCTCGCCGGGCTCCCCGAATACCCCACTCCGCACTCCAGGCAGCTCACCGACAACGTGGCGGGCACCGCGCGGCTCGAGTGGGGGGGCTTTTCCAACTCCTTCTTCTTCAACCGCGGCGACGTGAGGAACCGGGACTGGACGAGGGGCCTTGACCAGAGGCTCACGGTCACAGAATACGGGGACTCGTTAGCCTGGGAGGGGCCCTTCGGCCCGGGGGATCTCTCGGTGGGCGCCGGATGGCAGGAGTCCAGGGCGGTCTCCAGCGAGTTCGAAAGCCAGCGGGAGAGCACCGTCCATTTCCTGGCGGCCCAGAGCGCCCGCTTCGGCTCCTTCCCGCTCACGCTCCGGGCCGGGGTGCGCTTCAACGTGAACAGCGCCTTCAAGAACTCCTGGAACCCGGAGTTCTCGGCGAGCTGGCGCCGGGGGCCCCTGGACGCCGTCTACAAAATCAGCAGGGGCGTGAACCTCCCCTCCTTCCAGCAGCGCTACAGCCGCTCCAGCTCGTCCGCCCCGAACCCCTCCCTGGGCCTGGAGGTGGCGGTGAACCAGAGCCTGTCGCTGACCCTCTCGCCCAAAGACGGGCTGACGTTCAACGCCACGCTGTTCCGGAACGAGCTCAAGGGCCGGATAAGCTACGTGAGGCCCCTGAACTCCGGGGTGGGCCGCTACGAAAACCTGGGGAGGACCCTCTACCGGGGGGCGGATCTGGGCTTCGGCTGGAAGCCCTTGGAACAGCTGGAATTCAAGGGAAGCTACACCTACCTCGAAGCGAGGGATCTAGACATAGGCAGGTTCCTTACCAGCCAGCCGCGCAACTCCTTCACGCTTGAGGCGGTGGCGAGGCCCGCCGAGTCCTTCACCGCCGCGGTCAAGGCCGACTACAATTCCAGGACCTTCGTGGACCGCGAGAACACAAAGTCGCTGTCCAGCCGCATCCTGTGGTCGGCCCGCGCCGAGAAGTCATTCGGGCCCGTGGTTGTGTTCCTGGACGCCGACAACGTTTTCGACAAGGAATACTACTACGTCGACGGGCTCCTGGCCCCGCCCAGGACCTGGTTCATGGGAGTCAAGTACGGATTCTGACGCTTAAGCGGCGGCCGGGCAACCGAGCCGGGTCGGCGGGACGGGACGGGGGACGGACGCGGAGCGCTGGCCTCTCCGGGGCTTGCTTCCGCCTCCCCTCATCCTCAGCGGGAAGCCGACGGCCGCCTTCCGGCGGCCTTCCCGCCGTATGGCCGCGGCGAGCCAGCGGAGCATTGCCCGCAGTCACTTTTCGCCCCTCCGCCGCCGAATATTTCGATTTTTCCCCCCCGCCTTTTGCATCGCCTTTTCCGTCGCTTCAGTATCGCCTTTTCCGTCACCGTTTCTTTCGCCTTGTCGCCGCCTCTCCTTTCCCCGCTTGCCCCGCCGCCCCTCCCGTCCTGACCCGCGCCCGTACAGGGCTTCCGGCCGGCGCCCCCCCCGGCCCAGTCACGGAAGGCGTACGCCAGCGGCGCCGCACCCGACACACGCGAACACCAGGAGGTGTCCCTTGCCCGTCCCCGCCAACAACTCCGGCCCGTCGATGCGCGGGAAAGCCCCCGCCCGGAGGGCCGCGCCGCACGGCGCTTCCGTCCGCCCCTCCGCTTCCGCCAGTACGGCCGCTTCCGCAGCCCCCCCCGCTTCGCCCGGGGTTCTCGCTTCCGTCGCGGCTCTCGCTTCCGTCGCGGCGCTCGCCGCCGCTCTCGCGCCCTGCGGCCCCGCCTCGGCGCAGGCCCCTGCGCTTTCGCAGCCCGGGTCCGCGCCCGGCCAGGTCAGCTACACGGACGACTTGGGGAGGGCGGTAACCTTGTCCGGCCCGCCGGAAAGGACTGTGTCGCTGGCCCCGGGGGCTACCGAGATCCTCTGCTCGCTGGGGGCGGGGGACGCCGTGGCCGCGGTGACGCTGGACGACTACTACTTCGAGTGCATAGCCTCCAAGCCCAGGGTGGGACCGCATGATGCCCCGGACTGGGCGCTGGTGACGGCCCTCTCCCCCGACCTGGTGATAGTCGAGCCGGGAGAGCTCAAGGCCGCCGAAGCCGCCCTCGCGGGGAGCGGCGCGGCCGTCGCCGCCTACCGCGGGGCCTCGGACCTCGCCGGGGCCCGGGAGAGGATTCGGGCTTTGGGCGCCCTCTTCGGGAAGGGGGACGAGGCCGAGGCTGCCTTAGCCGAAAACCAGGCGTACCTGGACGTGATAAAGGCCAAGGCGGCCAAGATCCCAGACGGGTCCAGGAAAAGGATGATGCGGCTGAGGGCGGCTTTTGGAGAGGGGCTGGGCAGCGGAGGGCCCGGCACGGTGGACCGGTCGCTCGTCGAGGCGGCCGGCGGGATCCCCTGGCCCGAAGGCGCGGAAGGCACGCTCGCCGAAGTGGCGGTCGAAGATTTCGTGAAGTTCGACCCCGAGTACGTCTACGCCTGCGAGGAGGACAGGGCGGCCGCGGAGGCGGCCAGGGCGCTGGCCCCCTGGAGCGGGGCCTCGGCGTTCAGGGACGGGGGGAGGATCCATTACTTCCCCTGCGCCCTTACCGACAGGATTTCGGCGCACGCGGGCTACTTCGCGGCCTGGCTTTCGGCGGACGCCTACTCCGACTGGTACGGCGACCCGGCCAGCCTCGCCCTGCCCCAGGAAATCCTTGGCGAGACGCCCGTGGCCCTGGAGGGAATCCCCTACGTCAAGGGGGCCAGGATAGTCGAGTACCGCCTCTTCGACTTCATCCACAGGACCCTCTTAATCGAGTTCTCGTCCCCCCAGACCGTAATCACCACCGGGGACGGGGCCGCGCACGGGGTGACGGCCGTGGGCAACTCCTACTCGCCCCCAATGGTGTGGAACATCAACCACAAGGGCGGCTGGGAATGGGCCGAGGGGGAGCTCTTCAAGCTCCTGGGCCTCGACCGCTCGAAAACCAGCCTCGTCTTCACGGGCGCGGACATGCGGAACCTCTCGGTCAAGACGGAGAAGCACGAAGACCTGACCGTCACGGCGCTAGTCACCGCGGGCGCCGAAACCAACGCGCTCAGGACCTCCAAGGACCCGGGGGCCTTTTACGAGCCCGGCACGATTAACGTGATAGTGCTATCCAGCCGCAAGCTCACCCCGGGAGGCGCCGCAGGGGCAGTGATAGTGGCCACCGAGGCCAAGACCGCGGCGCTGTGGGACATGGACGTCCGCAGTTCCGAGAGCCCGCTCGAAAACCCCGCAACCGGCACCGGCACCGACGACGTGTTAGTGCCCGCCGCGGGAGACGGGAAGCCGGTGGACTACACCGGGGGACACGGAAAGGTGGGCGAGCTCATAGCCCGCGCGGTCTACGCCGGGGTGACCGAGGCGCTCCTGAAGCAGAACGGGAAGGTCCCCCGCCGCAGCGCCTGGGAGCGGCTGGGGGAGAGGGGGATAGAAATCCCCGCTCTCGGCGAGGCGTTCTCCGAAATCGGCCGCTACCGGGATCTCGCCTCCTGGATGAAGGCCGCCATGACCCACCCGGCCGCCAAAAGCCTCCTGGAGTCCGCCTTCAGCCTTTCGGACGCGCAGGTGATGGGGCAGCTGGAGGACACGGCCCTCTTCGAGGCCATGGCCCTGCAGGCGGCCTCCGACGTGGCAGGGAAGCCCGTGGGCGAGATACGGAGCCTGGTGGACGACCAGAAGATCCCCCCGGTGCTCAAGACCGCCTTAAACGCCCTGGCGACGGGCATCCTGGTTAAAAACGGGCTCTGAGAGGACAGGGGGAGGCGGCGCTCGTCGGGCGCCGACAGAGGCGCCGCGGGCTTGGGCCTGGGCCTGGGCCTGGGCCTGGGCCTGGGCCTGGGCCTGGGCCTGGGCCTGGGCCTGGGCCTGGGCCTTTACTTGGGCTTGGGCCCCCGGGCCCAGGTCCGCCTGGACCGGCGGCTGGGGGGGACCGAAGTGCGCTTAGCCTCCCCCCTTGCGGCTCGGGAGAGCCGGAAAGGAGGGGAAGAAGAGAGCGGAAGAGCCGGAGGGCTTGAGGCCCGAAAGGCAGTAGCGTCGGGTCCGGAGGGCCGCAGAGGGCTGCAGAGCCGGAGGGCCGCGAAAAGGCAGCCGTTTGTGACGCAAAAGCGGATTGGCCGTTAAGCCGCACCCAACAAATAGGCCGCGCTCCCCCGTACTCATCCCGCATGCAGCGGCAGGACCCGTTCCCTAAACGTTTCGGCGGGCAGGATAAGGTGTAAATGCGCCTGCTTTTCTGATAGTATCTAACCGAGTAACGACAGGGAACGCGCCGTTTCCGCTTCAGGCGCCCGGCAACGCGCCGAGGCCCCCGGCAAAACGCCAAGATCCCCCCCGGGGGGAGACGGCCGGGCGGGCGCCTGCGGAACCGCGCCTTGAAGCGCCACGCCGCCAGGAAACCGGCGGGGGGCCAACACGCCAGCCGACGAGAGAAGCGATGGGACGCCTTGTAAAGGAACATCTAACGACGCCGATCTTCTTCGTGTCGGCCGCCATCATGATGCTCATCTCGGCGTATATCTGGTTTCTCATGGACGCCTCCTCCGAGTACCTGAAATCGGACATCGAGGCGAGGCTCCTTGCCATATCGAAGCTCGCGGCCTCAACCCTCGCCGACACCGCGGAGCTCGACCGCTACCGCGCGGCCGGGGACATGGAAAGCGAGGGCTACAAGAAGCTCAAAGAAAGCCTAATCGCCTTCGGGAACGACGTGGGCGTCCTGTACGTCTACTTCATCCGCCTGGAACCGGACGGCACGTGCCAGTTCGTCGTGGACAACGACCTGACCGAGGAATCCGTGGGACTGGCGTCGGAGCCGCTCCCGGCGGAACCGGCGGTGCAGTCGGCCTTGGCCGGCAAGGCCGCCTCGTCGGGGCTGGAGACCTACTCAGTCGGATACACGGGGCTGCTTTCCGCCTTCGCCCCGGTCAAGTCGCCCGACGGGACGGTATCCTATGTCTGCGGCGTGGACATACCCGACGAGCCCGTGGTGCTCATGCGCTCCAAGGTGCGCACCACCGCCGCGCTCCTTGGCGCGGCGCTGGTCCTCGTCCTGGCCTCCGGCTGCCTGGGGTTCATGCTTTTCAAGAGGAAGGCCGCCCAGTCCGACGCGGCGAACCTTTCAAAGAGCCGTTTTTTGGCAAACATGTCCCACGAGATAAGGACGCCGCTCAACGCCATAATCGGGCTTTCCGACATAGAACTCCAGAAGGACATCCCGGAGGGTACCAGGACGAGCCTGGAGAAGATCTACGGCTCCGGATCGAACCTTCTGGCCATCATAAACGACATACTCGATCTCTCGAAGATCGAGTCGGGGGCCTTCCAGATAATCCCGGGCGACTTCCCGGCCGCCCAGTTCCTGGCGGACGCCATCCAGCAGAACGTCGTGCGCATCGGGACCAAGGACATCGTCTTCCGCTTGGCCGTCGGCGAGTCCTTCCCCAGGACCTTGAGGGGGGACGAGCTCCGGATCCGGCAGATCCTCACGAACCTCCTCTCCAACGCCTTCAAGTACACTCAGGCGGGGGAGGTGGAGCTTTCCTGCTCCTGCGGGGAACCCGACGGCGACGGGACGGCCGAAGTGACCTTCTCCGTTTCGGACACCGGCCAGGGCATCAGGGCCGAGGACCTGAACAGGCTGTTCAGGGACTACGCGCAGCTTGACGCCAAAGCCAACCGCAACATAGAGGGGACCGGGCTGGGGCTGTCCATAACCAACAGCCTGGTAAGGCTCATGGGAGGCCGTATTTCGGTCGCAAGCGTCCACGGGAAGGGTTCCGCCTTCACGGTGGCGCTGCCCTTGGGCGTGCCCGGCCCCGAAAAGCTCGGCGCGGAACTGGCGGCCGATCTGGCGGCCGGGCGCTTCGCCAAGGCCGCCGCCCGCTCCAAGAAGGACTTCGTGCGCACCAAGCTCCCCCCAGGGCGGGTCCTGGTGGTAGACGACCTGGACGTGAACCTCCTTGTGGCCAGGGGCCTCTTAAAGCACTACGGGCTCGAGATAGACACCGCCGTCTCCGGGGCGGAGGCCATCGACAAGGTCCGCGCCGCGGCGGTCGCGCCGGAATCCGAGCGCTACGACATCATCTTCATGGACCACATGATGCCCGTCATGGACGGCATAGAGGCTACCCGCGCCATCCGGTCCGATCTCGGATCCGACTACCCGAAGCGCGTGCCCATCATAGCGCTCACCGCCAACGCCCTGTCCGGAAGCAGGGAGATGTTCCTCCAGAACGGGTTCGACTCCTTCATTTCCAAACCCATCGACCTTCTGCAGCTGGACGAGGAGCTCGCGAAATGGATCAAGGGGAAGCCCTCAGCATCGTAAGCAGCCTGTAATGCTAAATAATGCAAGTGAACAGTCTACCATAATGGTCGATGCTCGCATTCAGCATGTGATTTTTTACTATTGCAGACCATAAATGTAGTTGTTTTAGGCGTTTCACTATCTAAATTAAGTTTCCGTTCACCGGGGGGCAGGCAAGAGCACACCGGACAGCCTTATTCCTCTGATGATGCTTACTCCCTCTTTCTCTCAGTCCCCCTCTCAGTCCTCCCCCCCTATTTCGCTCCTCCCCCTTGTACCGCCCTCTGAACGGATACAGAATTCTGGCAAGGGTTGATTTGTGTTGCCTATCCTCTCAAGTTTCAATCTTGACGAATTGGTGGTCTGGAAAAACTTAATCAAACTCGGAATATCTATCACAAAAAATATCAGTCAAGTATTTTGCTAATGATGCGGCGGACGTAATCGAAGTGATTATTGGCATCTCCTCCAAATGCAATGATATAAAAGGTCTTGATTTTTGACAAGTTCCCTGGCAAAGTATTTTAAACGGCGAAATTGGTTATCTTAAGATACACATTAAATACCATTAGTTAGCATAGAAATGTTAAATTTTTGGGATTGATAATTATCATAATTTGTTAAATAAATTTAGATATGCGGACCGATATATAGCATAACAAATATATTCAGCATTAAATTTTAGATTTAAATAAATGTAATTATCGGGAATATTATACCCATCTTTAATAATTTTTAAATCTCGCAGTCGGAACTTTTGATTGATATTTTGTTAATTGCTGATATTTAGATTTTTTTTAATTAATCTAATACGTCGACACGATTATTGTTTAGATATTTACAGATGTTAATAAATTTTATTTATACTAATTATGTTTCTATGAGCTGTATAATTCCACATATTATTCAATATCAAGGTTCAAAAAGAATACTTGCGCCACAAATCCTTCCGTTCATGCCGTTTAAGTTTAATCGTTTGTTAGAACCTTTCGCTGGCATGGCTGCTATTACTATTGCTGTTGCTAAGGAACATAGAGCAAAAGAATATTTTATTAATGATATAAATGGGCCAATAGTTTCTATTCTTGAGAAAGCAATTAATAAGCCTGCTGAATTAACAAATAGTTATTCTAAAATTTGGTCTGAACAGTTTGAATTTTATCCAGATGATATTTCCCATTTCTATTACATAAGAGACTGTTTTAATAATGGAGATAAAACTCCTGAAAATATGCTCTATCTATTAGCCCGTTGCGTAAAAGGCTCTGTGCGTTATGGAAAAAACGGGAATTTTAATCAATCGCCTGACAAAAGGCGGCATGGATCAAATCCGGACAAAATCTCAAATAATGTTCATGCTATCTCTAATTTATTAAAGGGAAAAGCGCATTTATCATCTGTTGATTATCGGGAAATATTAACTTTGTCCAAACCTGGTGATTTAGTATATATGGATCCACCTTACCAAGGCGTTTCAAAAACAAGAGATAAAAGATACATTGCAGGGCTTGATTATCAGGAATTTGTTGATTCAATTGAATTTCTGGATCACAAAGGAATAGATTATTTAATTAGCTATGATGGCATATGTGGCGGAATAAAATACGGCTCCGAACTTCCTGGCCACTTAAATTGCAAAAAAATTCTTTTAGATGCCGGTTTATCAACTCAATCTACACTCTTAGGCAAACGTAATCTTACTTATGAAGCGTTATATATAAGCAAAAATCTCTATCCTTATATTGAACAAAACCAACGACGTTCATCCTTGTTTAACTAAAGTACTTCATATAGTCAGAATTGACAACTTAGCATTTTTGTAATATGTTTTAAAGGAAGAGAAAAAAGGAGATGAAATATAATAATGGATTTTTTAGAATATGCCAATTAAATAATAAAAAAAGCTAAAATCGTTATTCCCAGTATACTTAAACACTGATACATAACCTCTAAACAGTTAACTGATTTATATCGCAATATTTATCATCCATGGGCTATAAGAGATGTCAGAGAGAAAGGAATTCCTATCGTTAATTCAAGCATAAATAAATTCTGATGGCCAAAAAACAACAGAATACAGATTTGGACGCACTAACAGCAATACATATTACAACATCCTGGCAGAACCAGCTTTTTAAAAAATTTATAATTTTTATTGTTAAATAATCTTGGTTGAATTTGCTTTAAATACTCGGAAACAATATAGTCAGTAAATTATTACAAATCGTTCATAGGATACCCTCTGAAATTTTTTAGCGAACTAGATAAAACTAATCTGGATCATTTTATGATTCTGTCCCCATCTGGTGACAGATTTTATTCATGGGCATGTGAACATCGCGATAATTGGTTAAAAAAAATTTCATTTTAAAACTATGTTTTAGGGCTTTCCCTGAAAATTATGGACATATAGCTGGAAAATCCAACGAATCGTATCTATCGTTGAAA
>JAIRZX010000199.1 GCA_031267005.1 Deltaproteobacteria bacterium | reverse complement strand
TGGCTAGGCTCGTAAGGTTACTGGGAATATTCGATGCGCTTGAATATTAACCTTAAATGTTACCCCCAAGCCATCACTTGATTTGTGTAGCAAGAACACTCCAGAGAAATCAGGGTAATAGAACCTGTAATTTCAGGTGACGGTTCTTTGCCTAAGGATATTACGGATATCGATTTGGAATATGTTCTCGACCTCGGGCTCTTGAAAGCAGACTCTGAAAACGACGAATTATATATGCCGTCCAACCCAATTTATCAAGAGTTAATCCCCCGGTTCTTGACAAGGAAGCTTGAGAAAGAAATCCCAAGACAACTGAGCGGAAAATGGATGGACGGGACAAAACTAGACATGGACGGCCTTCTCAGGGTATTCCAGGTATATTGGCGCGAAAACAGCGAAGCAAACGAAATGACGGAGGCCGAGAAAAGCGAGCAGAGACGCCGTCTGGCGGACAGGGTTAACAAAGACCTTGAAATTTTGAATGTCTCGAAAAAATATAATATTGACGAGGAAATTATTCGGATAATCCTGGAAAACCGCTCCGGTTTTGACAGAGAGGATTTTCCCCATATAGTCTTATTCGCTTTCCTGCAAAGGACCGTGAATGGCGGTGTCGATTTTATCCACAGGGAGTACGGCCTGGGCAGAACATTTGTTGACATACTCGTCAGCTACAATGACGTCCGGTATCCTGTAGAATTGAAGATTAAAGGTGTAAAGTCACGGGAAGACAGTATTAAGCAGATACTCGGCTATATGGACAAATGCGGCTCTTCAGAGGGCTGGCTTGTCGTCTTCGACAGGGATTCCGGAAAATCCTGGGACGAAAAAATTTTCTGGAAGACTCTGGAACGCGACGGCAAGACTATAAACGTAGTTGGATGCTGACTGCCGTTCAGTAACCGAAAATTGCTTTATGCGGGACAATTGCTTTAAATAAGGCGTCAATCTTTGGTTCGTTGCTGAGATATACCTTCAATACGGGTATTCTGACGATCAACAATAAAATATTATCGGCAAAAAATAATGAAATATAAAATCTGCATCCTGCCAAGAACTTGCTACCTGCCATTGTTCACTTGAAAATCACTTTTCAGGAACACAACTTAAAAATTATTGTCCCCATATCCGTAAACATTTCCGGGCTCATTTCCAGAAGCAATCCCGGAAACCTTTCCGAAATACTTTCCGGAATACTTTCCTGAACCCTTTCAAAAATTTTTTCCTGAAGCCTTTCAGGAAAGCAACTGAGTACAGGGTGGAAATAAAACCAATTTTCGGGAAACTGCCAATCACCTCCGGAATATTTTTTCCTTTCAGCCCAATCCGCTCGGCTATCGGTAGTTGACTCCCCCTCCCACAAGTGATAATAAAATTAAGGCTCTGAGAGAGACCCTTGCGGCGGAAACCTTCAATTCGCAGCTCCCTGAACAGCTCTTCCGAAGATGAACGGCACGGAGCGGAACGACGCGGGGAGCGGCCTTCAGACGCGGCGCTTGAACCCTCCCCCTTGTCTAGCTGCTCTCCTAAATGCCCGGTCCTGCCCCGTGGCCAGTGTCGGCACCCTTTTCCGCCCGCTACCAGGCCTCTCCGGCGACTCGCGTCCCGCCCCTGTCCTGTAGGCCCCTCACCGTCTAAGCCTTTCGGTCACGCCGCCCAGGCCGCTTTCGCCGCTCCAGCGGCAAGCGCCTTCTGCCGCGCGGTTTCGCCCCCCCCCGTTGGCTCCAGGAGAATCGCCATGACCCAGACAGAGTTTCCGGCCCGCTTCCGGCCCGCTTCGCGCCGGCCTTCTTCGCCGCTGGCCGCAGTGGCCCTCCTGACCCTTCTGGCCGCCACGACGCTTGCCATGAAAGGGGCTCCCCTTTCCGCCATGGCTCCGTCTCCGGAACCGCCTGCTGAAACCGCAACCCAGGACGCCCAGGCCCCTGACGGCGCCGCTGTCCAGGACGCCCAGGCCCCTGACGGTGCCGCTGTCCAGGACGCCCAGGCCCCCGACGGCGCCGCTGTCCAGGACCCCCAGGCCCCCGACGCGCCCGACGCTTCCCGGGAACTCCCCTCCCAGGCTGGCCCTGCAACTTCCGGCGAGTCGGCGACCGACGCGGTTCCAGCGGGCGCCGATTCCGGGGAGGCGCCGGTCCCTGTCGCCTCGGCCCCGGCCGCCCCGCCGCCGCCCGCCGCCATGACGCTCTGCCCGCCTTACAGCGAACTTTCGGCGCGCTACATGCCCAACTGGTTTTTTCCCCCGATGACCCCGGAACTGGAGGATCTAAGGGTCGCCGCCGAAATAACCTCTACCTGCCGCAACGGCCCAGACCGTTCCGCCGCTATTAAGGATTGGGACGAGCTCGCCCGCGCCGCGGCCGCCGCCTACGGACCCGACGACCCGAGGACGCTCGCCGCCGCCTCCCGGCGGGCCCGCTCGGCGTTGCTTTACGGTGACCGTTCCGGAAACGCTATGGAGGAGGCGGGCGACTCCGCGCTAAGGGCGACCGGTCGCCTCGGGGCCTATGCCGGCGAGGGGAGCCCGGAGGCCCTGTTCGCGGCCGAGACCTCAGCAAGGGCCCTGTTGGCCGGAGGGGACGCTGGAAGGGCCCGCGCTTCTCTTTCGGAGACGGCCCGGAAGAGCGCGGCCTCGCTCGGCCCGGCCCACCAGCAGACCCTCTCCGCCGAACGGGGCGCCGCCCTGGCCGGGATAATCGAAATCGCCTCCAATGACGGCTGGCGCTCAGTGGCCGAAAGCGAAAGGCATTTCATGCGCTACGCGATCCTCATGGACGCGGCCCCGGGCGAAGCTTCCCAGGCGGCGGAAGCGGCGCTGCTCAAGCTTTCGGACGCCGCCCGCGACGCCGAAAAGGCGCTGGGCCCGGGCCATCCCGAGGCCCTGGAGGCCATGGACGAGCTGGGCCGGGGCGCGGCGCTCGCCGGGCACCTGGGGCTCGCCGAAGACTCTTTCCGGCGGGCCCTCTCGGGCCGGAGGAAGCTGGCGGGTCACGCCCATCCCGATAGCCTGGCGTCCCTGACCGGGCTGGCCGCCGCGCTCGCCGCGCGGGGGGACGGCATAGGCGCCTTTTCGGCGTACATGGACGCTCTCGACCGCCCCATGCTGGGAAGCCTCCCCGAAGGGCACACTCTCGCGCTCGACGCCACTAACGGGTTGGCCACCGCGCTCCTCCTCCAGGGGAGGGCCAAACTGTCGAGGATCGGCTACGCGAAGGCCGCCGAAGGGCGCGCGAAGGCGCTCGGGCCGGGGAGCCGGGAAACGCTCGCCTCCTTGGAGGGCGAGGCCCTCTCCCTCTTCGCGCTGGGCGATACCGAGGAAGGGGCACGCGTCCTCGGGCGCGTCTGGGCCGCGCGCGCGGAAACCCTGCCCGCCGGACATCCGGACACGGTGAGGACCGAAACCTTCCTGGCCCGCGCTTTAGGGGCTCCGTCCGGCCTGGACGGCGCCAAGTCCCCGGCGCCTGCCGAGCTGGCGCCCGGACTGGCGGAAAGGCTCGCCTTCGTCCGGGGCGGCGGGGCGGGAGCCGCCGGGGCGCAAGAAAGCGGGGCCGCCAAGGCCTTTTACGAGGCGGCGCTGGCGACGCTCGCGGCGGCGCAGGGGCCGGGGGGGCCCGACGCCTTGAGGGCGAGGGACGGCCTGGCGGAGGCCCTCTCGGCCTCGCGGTCGTTCTGCGGGGCGGCGGACGCGTACGCGGAATCGCGCCGCGCGAGGGACACGGCCTTGGGCGAACTCCATCCCGACACCTTAAGGACGCTGCTCCTGGAAGGAGAGGCCTGGCTTGCCTGCTCACCCCAAGCCATAGACGAAATGAGCATCGCGATGATGGGGTACTCGTTCGACAACCACTTTCTCGAAAAGGCGAAGGATACGCTCTCCGTCGCCCTCGAAGGCTACGACGCGACCCTAGGGCCGGACTCGCCGGAAGCGCTCAGGGCGGCGGACCTCCTGGGCAGGGCGGAGCACGCTCTCTGGCGGCTCGGCGAGGCGGAGGGCTACCTCGGGCGGGCCGCGGAGGGCAGGTCCCGGACGATGGGGCCTGAGGACCCCGAAGCTTTAAGGTCGCTGGCCGGGCTGGCGGAGGTGAAATACCACAAAGGCGAGCGCGAGGCCGCGGCGGATCTCGCCGCGCGGGCCTTCGCGGGGCTGGCCGCCTCCGGGGGCGAGGACTCTCCGGACGCGCTCGCGGCCGAGAGGGTCCTGGCCGACGCCTTGAGGGGATTGGACGACCCCCAGGCCGCGGCCGTCCATTACCGGAAGGTGGCGGACGCGAAGCGCCGCGCGGAGGGGCCGGACTCGGACGCCGCCCTCGAGTCCGAGGTCGGGCTGGCCGGGGCGCTCCTGGATCTGGGGGACGCGGAGGCGTCCCGCGATCTTGCGGAACGGGCGTACCGGCTCCTCAGGGAGCGGTCGCTCTACACCCACCCGGGCCTTGTAAGGGCACGGCAGACGCTCGTCTCGGCATTGTGGGCCTCGGGCGCCTCGGAGGAGGCGCTGGACCAAGGCCTCGATAACTGGTTCACCATGTTAAGCGTCCTCGGGCCAGGAAACGAGGAGACGGCAAGGGCGACGGAGGAACTGGCCGGGATGCAGCTGGCGGCCTTCGGCAGCACCATGGACGATTTCTTGGTTGCGGCGCTCGGGGCCCGCAAGGCGCTGTACGGCGACTGGCACCCGCTGACGGTAGCCGCCAGGGGGGACATGTGCGCGGTCGCGGCCCGCAATGTGGAAGCGGGCGGCGGCGCGCCGGCCGTCTGCGCCGGGACTCTGATGGACGCGGCAGTCCTCCACGGCCCCGCCCAACCCATGGCGGCCGTGGGGGCCGCCGGGCTGGGCAGGGCCTTCGTAAGGCTGGGAGACGCCCCCAGGGGGATATTTTTCCTCAAAGAGGCCTTTCGGGTCTCGCGGATGTTCAACGGCAGGCTCCCCCACTTGGATCCCGGGATAAGGAAGCGGTTCCGCGCCGCCGCGGGCTGGATACCCCGCGAGCTCTTCGGGGCCCTCGCGGGTTCCGGTCGGACGGGCGAGGCATTGGCGGTCTTGGAGCTTATGAAGGAAGACGAGTTCGCGAGGCTCAGCCGGGGCCACGCCGCCCCCGGGGAAGCGGCCGCCGGGGCCCCGAGCCGCCCTATCCCGCCCGGCCGCGACGGCGTTAAGGGCCCTCAGCAGGACGCGCCCGCGGCGGATGGCGGGGGAAGCTCCGGCGCCTTCGACCTGTTCGCCGGCTCCCCGGAAGAGGCGGCGCACCTGGCCTGGCTGGAGAAGGCGCGCTCCGTCCACGACCCGTCGGCCGGGGAAAGGCCTTCCTTAAGTGAAGATTGGACGTGGGACTACGGCCGCGCCGAACTCGCCTTTTTTGAATCCCTCCCGGCCATGGTTCCCGTTCGGGGCGGGAAGCGGGACCGGAAGCTTCTGGAGGAAAGGAGGTCGGCGCTCGCGAAGGCGGGGGGGGCCGCGGCCGCCCTGTACGCGGTTTCGGGCGAGGACGCGGTGTACCTCGTGCTACTCACGGCCGGCTCGGAAGCTTTCGGGAAGGCCGACGTCCCGAGGGAGCGGCTGGGCGCCATGGCCGGCTCGCTCAGGGCGGCCCTCGCGGACGCCTCCAAGGATCCGAGGCCCCCCGCCGGTGCCCTCTACGACTCCCTCGTAAGGCCCGTGGCGGCGGAACTCGAATCCGCCGGGGAAGGCACGCTCCTCATGTGGCTGGACGGGCCGCTCAGGCGCGTGCCGCCTGCCGCGCTGTGGGACGGGGAAAGGTGGCTCCTGGAATCCCGCCCCACGGCCTGGCTCGCCCCGTCCGCCATGGGGAAGCCCCCCTCGAGCCCCGCGAGGGGCAAAGCCTCGGCCCGGGCCATGGGCGTCGCCAGCGAGCTCGGAGGCCGCCCCGCGGACCCCTCAGCCGCCGGGGAGATAGCCGCCGTCGCCGGCGCGGTGGGCGCGCTCCCGGGCAGGACCTTCCTGGACGCTGACTTCACCCTGGACGCGCTCGCGGGGAGCCTCGCTTCAGGGGCGCAGGTCGCGCACGTGGCGAGCCCCCTCCGGCTCGGCCCGCCGGGGCTCGCGCCCGGCGGCCTCCTCCTGGGGGACGGGACTTCGGCCGCGCTCGGCGATATCCTGCCCGCCCCGGACGCAGCCCGCTGGACAGCCGCCGTCGTGGCGCTCTCCCGCCTGGACGCCTCCGGCGGCGCCATGCGCGGGGACGCGGGCGAGCTTGAGGCCTTGGGCGAACACTTCCTTAAGGCCGGGGCCTCGTCGCTCATAGCGACCCTGTGGCCTGCAGAAGGCCCCCCGGCGGCGGCTCTCGCCCGGGAGCTCTACCGCCTGCGTTACGCCGCGCGCGAACCTATGGCCTCCGCCCTGCGGGGAGCCCAACTCGCCGTCATGCGCGACGCTGAAGCCGAGGCGCCCACCCCCGCGCCGCCAGCTCCCGCCCCGGCGGCGGCCCCCGGAGGAGGCGGGGGAGGGACGCCTCCGGACATCGCCGGGGGCGATGGGACATCGGACGCGGGCGGGGACGGTGGCGGGCGGCCTTCCGGCGCCGGCGGGGACGGAGCCGAAGGCGGGCTACCTTCCGGCGCCGACGGGGACGGAGCCGAAGGGGGGCTACCTCCCGGCGCCGACGGGAACGGAGCCGAAGGGGGGCGGCCTTCCGGCGCCGACGGGGACGGGGACGCCCTTAGCGGCGCCGCGGACGACCCTTCGCCGGACGGCATAAAGGAGCTGCCTCCCTGGGAAGGGACAGGCTCGTCTCATCCGCACTGGTGGGCCGGTTTCGTGCTCATTGGCGACTGGAGATGAACTCCCCTCACGCCCCATGCCTTTTTCGAACGGTCGCCCCGCGTCGCCCATAACCCCGCGCGGCGGCCTTCGCGCCGACGCGCCCGCAGGCTGCGAAACCCCCGAGAATCAAGACCACTCCCGCCCTGTCGCGGAACTCCACGCGGGATTATCCGGATACGTCCATTTTTTCGCCCCGCGCGGGATCCGTGAAACAAACCGAAACTTCGCGGCATATAGAACAAATATCTCCCCAGCAGAGTGACTGTTCCGCGCTGACGCCTATGGCTTAACTGGTTTCCGGCCCGCGTCCTTTTTATTTGCCGCTGGGCGCGGTTAAATCCCGGTTAAGCCTGACTCCCGAATGCCTCAATTCGTCAAGGCCGAAACGGCCCCCCCAAAGTCAGCAGCCAGCATGTTCGATGCCTCGTTCAGCGTCCCCGCGCCGCTCCCTTTCGATCCGGAGCCGGGAAAAACGATCGGCTCCGTCAGGAACGTTTCACGCGGGAACTACACCGGGCAGGAGGCCTGCGGGCGCATCCAATCCGTCAAGCCCGGCATCCTCCCCGCCTGACCGGGGAATTTCTCCTCGGCTGTCTTTCACGCTTTCGCCGCCGGGGGCAGGCGCCTGACTCCCCGGCGACCTTTAAGGGCTCGTAGCGGCGCGACAACGGATTCTGGGGCTTGCCATCCGCGCAGCAGGATATGCCCGCGAACCAGAGGCTTCCCGCCTGGCTTCGTCCCCCGGTAAACGCCTGGCTTCGTCCGCCGGTAAACGCCGACAACAAGCGCAGGGCCGTAGCAAGCGGTGCGGAGCGCTTCAACGGCCGCGTCCGGACTTCGCAACCGCGTGCTCCCCAACCGAAACGGCCGGACAAAAGCTGATGAAGGGCGGCGGAAGTCTCACCGCCGATAATATTCGAGCTCCGGAAACCAGCCGACAAGCCCCGCTGAACCGTCGCCTCCGCCTCCCTATCCCGCCAAGGCCGCGCGGCCGGAACACCTGCGAATCCGCGCATGAGGCAGCCGCGTGTTGCGTTGGCGGAAAACCGGTCATGATATGCCGGCAAAGCAAAAACAAACGGGCAGACTCCTCAATCAATCAGACAACATCGCAGAACCGGCAGACGGCATCTCTGAACCGGACTCGCGTCCGGAGCCAATCGCAAGGCATGACGCCGCTTGTCCCCCGCATTAATATTGTCTCCCGCGATCCCGCCATTGCCGTCCGGGACGCCTGCCCCCCCGGCTCCCGGGCGAGCCCGGCGGCATTGAGCAACGTTGCGGACAGCGCCGCGCTCCTTTACCTGCCCCGCCGTCCGCCGCCGGTTCCGGCGCACTTCCCGCCTGTTTAAAAAAAATTTGACATGTAGACAATAGGCGATATACTAGCTATTCAGGGGATAAGGCCCCGTGCCTCCCCACGGAGCGCCCGTCACGGCGGACGCCCCGTCCCCCGCGGGAACCCGCATGACGGGAGGCCCGCGCCAGGCTAGAGACGATGGCCTCCAAACTCGATGGCATCCCCGTCGGCGCCTCGGGCCCGGCCCGCACCGCCTTCACGACGGGCGCCGGACGGCTCCGCCTGAAGGCCCGTCGCGAAACCGCCCGCGGCGAATGCCGACCCGCGCTCCCCGCGCCCGGTCCCCTCGCCGGGCTAGCGCAAACGGCTTGCCCGCCCGCGGCCCCCGCCTGCGGGGCTCCGGGCCGCCGCGCCCCGCTGGCGGGGCCCCTTGGATTCCTTAAGCCGGGCGTCCGCCTTAA
>JAIRZX010000197.1 GCA_031267005.1 Deltaproteobacteria bacterium | reverse complement strand
GTCTGGCTAGGCTCGTAAGGTTACTGGGAATATTCGATGCGCTTGAATATTAACCTTAAATGTTACCCCCAAGCCATCACTTGATTTGTGTAGCAAGAACACTCCAGAGAAATCAGGGTTAAGACAGTCTTTAAGGGGGCGGCGAAGTTACGGCAGCCGCCGCAAGCAAAAGACGGCCCGGATATGTTTTCCAAAAAAATATGTTTTCCATAAAGATGGACGGTAAAATGTCACAGGGCAAACGCGGCAACTGGGCGCGGCGGAGGGCCTGGACATGCCCGATACCGCGCGGAAAGTAACCGGAGGGGCGCGGGCCGGGGCACGGGACGCTCGCCTTTACGCTTTGGGGCGGCAGTCCGGCGCCTTCATGGGACTCAAGCCGAAGCGGGCCGCCAGGGAGCTCGTTTCCGAAACAGGGCAATCTCCGGACTCTTCGGCTGTGCGCCGGTTCGGGAGGGGAGCTGGACAGTACCCTCCCCTCCCCTCCCTTAACGGGAAAATATGACGCCTTCGCAGTTTGCTCGGCCAGCTTCGTTTGCTCGGCCAGCTTCGTTAGCGGCTTTGCCCCCCAAGTTTTCCGAAAAAAGGGCTCTTCGCTTAAACGATTGCGCCGGGGCCAAAGGGGCGGGGTGGGGTGAAGCATCCCTAATTCAGGCTTCATCTCTGGAACCACGATTCAGGCTTCATCTCTGGAACCCCGATTCAGGCTTCATCTCTGGAACCGCGATTGTTTAGGCCTTCCGGATGATATTCCGAGTTATTGCCATTGAATCTAAATATTAGAACATGGCGGGTATTCAATTCATATACGGTATAGTCATTTCTTGGATATTATTCTAATATTTAACAGCAATGGCAATAAAACCCCAGAATTATTTGTCCCGTGAGCTAACTCGTATTTGTATTGAAGTTTTAGTAGCCTGGGCACCCTAGGCAAATCTTGCCAGCGCCACAAGATATGGGCTTGGCGCGCCCCTCCCCCTGAGCCTCCCGGAGGCCGTGAGGTTTGTTTCCCTGAGGCTCACCTAAGTCAGCGGGGCGCGCATCCTTGAGCTTCCAGGAGGATAAGGCGAAGCAACCGTTCACGGGATAACTGGGGGCCACACCTTCACCCTGCGGTAGCCACCCGACTGCTGGGCTGGGAACGCCGGGTCCCGGACAAATCTGGTTCCGTAGCCTCCGGCGTGGCGACGCGGGCGCCTTTTCGTCCAAAGCTTGGCAAATGGCGTTCCTCGAGGGGCTCAGTCACGGCCGAAGCCATGGAACCCTTGACGGCGGCCCTGCCTTTGCGACGGCGCTCGCGGAGCGCCTGGCGCCTGGCCGACACCGATTTTTGGCGCAGGACCCGCTCTCTCTCACGCGACTCCGGAGGCACTGCGGCCGGCACAGCCCAGCCGGGACGCCTCCTCCGGACTGGCCGATATACCCGGCGTCGGGTGCCCTCCGCGGGCCGGGACGCCCGCGTGGGCGCGGGGACGTCTGGACATCCCCTTCCGGAAGCGAAAAGCCTGGGTTCCGTTCCGGAGCCGCCGCAAGCCACAGGGCCCTGCGTCAGGGCCAGCCCTGCGGCCGGCCCGAGTTTTACAAATGGGACCTTTCGTGAGAAATCAGCCCCTGCCCCAAGCCATAGCCCCTCCCATTTTGAGGCCCCCAGCCTCCAGCCGGGGTCCGGCATTTTAGGATGTCGCCGTTCGCCGGATGCGCTTACGGTTCTCACTGCCGGGAAGGTAACCGTCCGCGTATCCTCGGTCTCGAATATTTTGAGATCAACGCAGAACTGGATTGTCCTCTCTCGGAAAACTCTGTTATGCCGTGACCTGAATTAATTTTCAAAAGCAAATAAATTTTAAAATAAACAAAAATTTAGAAAAATAAATGCTGAAATTTACATCGCCGTTCGATATCCCGTCATTTTATCAAATTTCAGGCACCAGATAAAATTTAGCAAATATCTAAAAATAATAAAATCAGTGGATTTGATTTAGAAATTTTAAGCATGGAGTTTTTTTAAATTTTGAACAATCATCGGAATTAGCAGTTTTAGAAACCCAGAATATTTTTTAAAATCTTGAACACTTATTGGAATGAGCACCCTGGAGAAACAGGGGGGCAATAGTGAGGGGGAAGCTGAAATCACTTGCAAGCAAGGTTATATGTTTGCAAGGTTCGACGCTGCTCGGCAAGCGTAAATAACTAGAAAGGCGCCGGGGCGCAGGCTTGAACCCCGCCTCAGTGCTCCCCGGGCCCCAGGATCGTGCCTCCCCCCACCACGACGTCGCCGTCGTAGAAGACTGCGGCCTGGCCCGGGGCCACGGCTTTCTGGGGTTCGCGGAATGTCACTAGCGCCTTGCCTCCAGGAAGCGGCTCCAGGAGAGCGGGCTTTTCCGGCTGGCGGTAGCGGATCTTGCAGCCTATCTCCATCGGCCCGGAGAGTTCCGGGACGGAGATGAGGTTAAGCTCGCCCACCACCGCCGAAGGGGAGGCCAAATCCCCGTAGCCGCCCACGGTAAGCGTGTTCGCGGCAGGGTCGATCTTCAGCACGTAGGACGGCTCCGGGCCGGGGAGCCCCAGGCCTTTCCGCTGGCCCACCGTGTAGCGCCAGACTCCCTTGTGCCTGCCGACTACCTTCCCGTCGGACGAGAGTATGTCGCCGGGGCCGGGGAGCCGGTACGTCGCGCCGTTGCCGGACTTGCCTGAATTCCCGGCGCGGTCCGCGTTCCCCGCCGGGCGTCCGTTCCCCCCGGCAAGCCGGTTCCCCGCCTGGTCCGAGTTTTTCCCCGGATACTCGTTCCGCCCCGAATCCCCGCCGTCCGCCGGAAGCCGTTTTCCGCCGGGGCCCGCCTCCCCCCAGCGGGCCTCCGGGCCCTCCGGGCCGGAGGCCAGGAACCCCGCGTAGTCCCCGTCCGGAACGAAGCAGATGTCCTGGCTCTCGGGCTTGGAGGCGACGGCTATGCCCGCCTCGGCGCACATGGCCCTGGCCTCGCTTTTCAGCGTTTCGCCGAGCGGGAAGAGCGTGAAGGCGAGTTCCTCCTGGGTTAGGCAGTACAGGACGTAGCTCTGGTCCTTGTCCCGGTCGCGGGCCTTCTTCAAAAGCCAGCGGCGACCGTCCCGCCCTATCCTCGCGTAGTGGCCGGTCGCCATCTTCCGGCATCCCATGAGCCCCGCCCGTTCCTTAAGCTTCCGGAACTTCATCTGCCTGTTGCAGAGGATGCAGGGGTTGGGGGTGCGGCCCGCCGAATAGCTCTCCCGGAATGGCCTCACCACCTCTTCCCAGAAGGCCGCCGCGAAGTTGAAGACCACGTGGTCGCAGTCGAGTTTGAGGCATGCGGCCCTGGCGTCCTCTATGTCCCGGCGCGAGCAGCAGCTCCTCCTCCCGCAGCCGTCCTCCCCGGCGTCCGAGTCCAGGAGCTTCATGGTGGCCCCCGTGACGAGCCAGCCGGCGCGCTTTAAGGCGAGCGCCGCGCACGCCGAGTCCACTCCGCCGCTCATGGCGACGAGGACGCGGCCCGGCGCGTAACCCGCTCCCGGCTCCGGCGCGGAAGCGGATCCGCATCCGGAAGCTGGCTGGGCCGCGGCGGCGTTCACGGGTATCGGGGGCATCGGGCCTCGGCAACGCGGACAGGCCGGCGGCGCGGGGGGCAAGGGCCGTCCGGCCATCAGGCCTTGGGATCCACCAGCCGGTGCCTCTCCTTGTTCCAGAAGTAGGCGTACAGGCCGATGTCGCAGCTGACCATGACGATGTTAACCACGTAGAAGAAGAGGACGTAGTTGATGCTGTCCCCCATGACCTTGGCCGATATCCCGAACACGTAACCCACGAAGACTATCATGAGGAACATGATGCTCTTGCCCTGCGTGCTCTTGAGGCGCAGGGTGTGGACGATGTTGGCCGGCCATGCGAAGCCGAAGGCCACCAGCATGCCGCTTTCCAGGAACTTCGATATGTCCGAGGGGTCCATGGGGGATCCTTAGGCGGCCCGAGTCCGCCAGGGCGGGAGGAATCGGCCGAAGGGGGGAGGGCGGGAGGCCCGTGCGACGCCTCGGACAATGGCCGGGGCGGCTTGGTTTGCGGCGGGCTTTGAACTGAAAGGGGGATCGCCAAGATGCTTGAGGC
>JAIRZX010000174.1 GCA_031267005.1 Deltaproteobacteria bacterium | reverse complement strand
CGGCGGCCGCGGCCGAGGGCGGGCCCCCGGAAGGCGGCGCCCCCGGGGCCCCGGGGGCGGGCGCGGGGGCCCCGGGGGTCCCGGGGGGCGGCCCGGCCGGGCCCTGGAGGCCGGCGAAGCCGGGCTGCGGCGCCCCCCCTCCCCTGGGCCCGCGCCCCTCGGCCATGGCGGCAGCCATGCGCCTCTTGCGCCACAGCGCGAAGGCCACCGAAGAGATAACTATGCCGGTCAGGCAGAAGGCCACCGTGGGCAGGCCGGGGAGGAGCCCCAGGAAGAAGACCACCCCCCCGGAGAGGGCCAGGGCCTCGTGGCGCAGCGTGAACTGGGCGGTGAACTCCCGCGACATGGCGGCCTCGGAGCCCGCCCGGGAGACTATTATGCCCGCCGCGGTGGAGATCATCAGCGCGGGGAGCTGGCTCACCAGCCCGTCGCCAACCGTCATGATGGTGTAGGTCTGGGCCGCCACGGCCGGGCCCATGCCGTTCTGCAGCACCCCTATGACGAAGCCGCCCACGATGTTTATGACGGTTATGAGGATGCCTGCTATGGCGTCCCCCCGGACGAACTTCGAGGCGCCGTCCATGGCCCCGTAGAAGTCCGCCTCCCTGGCTATTACCTCGCGCCTCGCCTTGGCCTCCGCCTCCTGGATGAGCCCGGCCGCCAGGTCCGCGTCTATGGCCATCTGCTTTCCGGGCATGGCGTCCAGGGTGAAGCGGGCCGCAACCTCCGCGATCCTCCCCGAGCCCTTGGTGATGACCATGAAGTTGATGATGACCAGGATCACGAAGATGATGACGCCGACGACGTAGTTGCCGCCGACCACGAAGTTCCCGAAGGCCTGGATGACCTCGCCGGCGGCGTCCGTACCCTGCGCCCCGTTCAAGAGTATCAGCCTGGTGGAGCCGATGTTGAGCGCCAGGCGGAAGAGGGTGAGTATCAGCAGGAGCGACGGGAACACCGAGAAGTCCAGCGGCTTCAAGGTGTAGAGCGCCGTGAGCAGGACTATGACCGAGAGGGTCACGTTCATCGTCAGGAGAAGGTCCAGCGCGGGCGTGGGGAGGGGGAAGAGGAAGACCAGGAGGATCCCCACCACCCCCAGCCCGAGGATGACGTCCCCGCCGCCGCCCCCGGCGAACTTCTCCGCTATCCTGCCGACCAGGCCCTCAGCCACGCTCCGGGCCCCCCGCCGGCCCGAAGGCCCCGTCAGGGCCTGAGCCCCGGCCAAAACTCAGGACGGGGCCCGGGCCGGCACACGGGCCTGAGCCCCGGCCAAAACTCAGGACGGGACCCGGGGCGGAACACGGGCCTGAGCCCCGGCCAAAACTCAGGACGGGGCCCGGGCCGGAGCCCGGGCCCAAGCCCCGGCCGGAGCCCGCAAGCAAATCCGGGCGCCGGGCCGGAACCGCTTCGCGCCCGGAGGCGGAAGGGGTCCAGCCCGCGCCTCCGCAACCCCGCCGCCCGGAACCCCGGGGGGAGGCGGACGCCGCGCCCGGCATCTCAGCCCGAGGCCTTGCCACCCTGCTTCCTCCCTTTCACGCGGTAGATGTAGCTCAGCACGGCAGCCACCGCCTTGTAGAACTCCGCCGGTATCACCTCCCCCACCTCCACGGCCTTGTAGAGCGCCTGGGCGAGGGGCCGGTTCTCGACTACGGGGACTTTGTGCTCCCTGGCTATGTCCTTTATGCGCAGGGCCAGGAAGTCAATCCCCTTGGCGAGCACCACGGGCGCCGGGGCCTTCTCGCGGTCGTACTGGAGGGCCACCGCGTAGTGCTCGGGGTTGGCTATGACCACGTCCGACTTGGGCACGTCGGCCAGCTGGCGCTTCTTGGCGGCCTCGCGCTGCGCCTGGCGGATGCGGTTCTTGACTATCGGGTCACCCTCTATCTGCTTGTACTCGTCCTTCACCTCCTGCTTGGTCATCTTCATGTCCTGGGTGAACTGCCACTTCTGGTAGCCGTAGTCCATCACGGCGAGGATGAGGAGCACGATGCAGGTCTTGACGAAGATCTCCAAGGCGATTTTGAGCGTCAGCACCCCTATGGTTATCGGCTGCATGTCGACCATGAGGATGAAATCCTCCATGTGGTCGCGTATGACCAAATACCCCATGAGGAATATGATGGACATCTTCAGGACCGACTTCACGCAGTCCACGGCGGTGCGGATCTTGAAGAACCTCATGAAGCCGGTTATGAAGTTCAGGCGGTCCCACTTGGGGACCAGGGCGTCGTTCGAGACCATGAAGCCGCCCAGCTGGTAGAGGTTTATCGCCACCGAAAACACGAGCACGATCAAGGCCACCGGGAGCGAGATGATCAAGACCTCCTTCAGCCCCAGCTCGGCCAGCTGCACCAGATCGGACGGGTCCTTGGCGAAGTCCGCCGCCCTCCAGACGTAGTGCCGGAAGAGCGCGGTGACCCGGCCCCAGCCGTAGGGGCCGAGGACCAAGAGGGCCCCGCAGGAGGCCAGGAGCACCACGGCGGCGCTGACCTCCACGCTCTTGGCCACCTGGCCCTTCTGGCGCGCCTGGCTGAGCTTGTGCCCGGTAGGCTCTTCGGTCTTTTCGCCTGAATCCTCGCCCATCTCCCCCTCCGTCCGGGGCGCTTCGCCCCGGCGGGCCGGCGGCCCCCGCGCCCCCTGCCGGGGCGGAAAGGCCGGTTCGGAACTTTCGCCCGGAAAGCCGGGCGCAACCTGAAGCCAGGAAAAATCGACAAACCGGGATAGCCCCGGAAAGCCAGGAAAAGCTGGAAGCCGGGAAAGCCCTGGCAAGCTGGAAGCCGGGAAAGCCCTGGCAAACTGGAAGCCCGGAAGCCCGGAAGGCTCCTCGACGCCTCCAGAACCCGCCTCCCCTTCTGCCCTCAGGCAGCGTCAATCCTTCTTTATAGCACCAACCCTTGGAAAATTGAAAACTCCCGAGAATTGCCCCCCTTAATCCCCAATCCTCCCGTATCCCCCGACGCCCTTTGCGGCCCCCGCCGCCGCCCGACGCCTTTAGCTTCCCAAGCCAGAATTCCTCGCCGCTTCCAAGCGCCCCCCCGCAGCTTTACTCCTTTAAACGGCCCTTCCGTTTCCCCCGCAAGGCCTTTGCGGCCCGCGCCTCCCTCCAAGCCTTTAAGCGGCCTCCGCATTAGCCGCTGCCGGACTCCGTTAGCACCGGAAAGACTCCTTGAGAACCGACCTGACTCCGTTAGTGCCGGCCTGACTCCGTTAGCGACGGCCTGACTCCGTTAGCGCCGGCCTGATTCCGTTAGCGCCCGGCCGGACTCCGTTAACGCCCGACCGGACTCAGTTAGCGCCCGGCAGCCTTCAGTATCCTTCCGGCACGCCTGGCTTAAGGCCCTCGGCGGTCAGGGGGGACAGGTACTCCGTCACCCTCTTCAAGGCCTCCTGGGCCTCGTACAGGCCCTGGCCGACCAGCCTGGGCCAGAAGTCCATGGAAAAGCCCAGGACGGCCAAGCCCACCAGGATGTACAGGGGCATGCCCACGAAGAGCACCTGCATCTGGGGAACCGCCTTGGAGACGATGCCGAATGACACCTTGCAGCAAAAGAGGAGGGCGACCACGGGGGCGGCTATCTTGACCGCCAGGATGTACATCCTGCCCACCGAGCGCATGATCTCGGTGAAGAGCTCCGGCCCCCAGAGGTACAAATACCCCGGGGGCGCGAGCTGGAAGCTGTCCGCCACCGCCTTCACCACTACCATGTGCCCGTCGGCCACGATGAAGAGGAGGGTGAAGACGATGTAGACGAGCCTCGACACCACGGGCACCTGGGCCCCCGTCTGGGGGTCCATGAGGTTCACCATGGTCATGCCCATCTGGAAGGAAAGGTATTCCCCGGCGAGGTTGGCGGTCTCCAGCACCACCCTCGTCATGAAGGCCATGACTGCCCCCATCAGGAGCTCGCCTATGGCCAGGAACAGGAACCCGAAGAGCCCCATGGGCATCATGAAGGCCTCGTAGGAGACCTGGGGGGCGAGCACGAAGGCCAGGGTGAGCGCTATGGCCACCTTGGCCTCGGTAACGATGTTGGGGCTCCCTATGACCGGGGCCAGCGCCACCAGCATGGAGACCCTCAGGAGCACCAGGACGAAGCCCGCGAACTCCGCGGCGTTTATTACCGGCGCGCCCAAGCTCAGGCGCCTCCGGAAGGCGTTTGGGCCGGGCGCCGGGGGAGGGACGGGGACGCTGGCGTGAACTCGGGGCCGCCGGAAGCCGGGCCGGGGCGGCGGGAAGCGGAACCTCCGGGAGGGGAGGGGCGGGACGCGGGCACCCCCCGGACGCGGAGGGCGGCGGCGCAAGCTCGGAGGCCGGACGGGCCCGGCGCGCGGGACGCCTCGGCCGGCCCTGACGCGGGATTGGCGCTCCCTTCCCTCATCGCCTCATGTCCGCTGGCTCTATCCCCGGAGTGACGAGCCCAGAGGCGGATCTCACCCAGTCGGGGAAGTTTACGAGTATCATCTCCGTGTACTCCAGGAGCTTGTCCAGGAGCCAGGGGCCGGCTATCACGACCACGAGCGAGATGCAGACTATCTTGGGGATGAACTGCAAGGTCATTTCCTGGATCTGCGTCGTAGCCTGGAAGACGCTCACGACCAGGCCTATGACGAGGCCGACCAGGAGCATGGGGAGCGAGAGGAGGAGTATGAGCTCCATGGCTTTGCGACCGAAGTCGATCACGAATTCCGTGCTCACGGGCGCCTCCTCGCGGCGGTTTGGGCGGGTAAGATCCTTGATGCCCCGGTCCCCGAAGCCATCGGGCCTTTCCTGGGGCGTCAAGGGGGGCGGGAAGGCCGCTGAACGCGGCGGCGGGACGCGCGGCGCTGGGCATTCGGGCTCAGGGGCTGAGGGGATAATGGCCTTAGGGGCTAATGAGAGAAGGGCCAAAGGCGCTAAGGCGAGAAGGGCCAAAGGCGCTAGGGAGACAATGGGCTAATGGCTTTAGGCCCTGGCGGATTAAGGGCCTTATGGCTAAAAGGCCTGACGGATTAAGGGCCTTATGGCTTTGCGGCCTTATGGCTTAGGGGCCTTATGGCTTAGGGGCCTTATGGATTAGCGGCCTTATGGCTTAGGGGCTTTATGGCTAGGGGACTGCGGACCCGTCTGCCTCAATGCCGGCGTCCCCGCCACCCCCGGAAAGGAAACGCGGGCCGGTGGCGGGGCTGGTGCCTTCAAGCCTCCAGCCGGGCGACTCCCCTACGGGGATGCGCCCATGGCCCTTATGAAGCTGTTCACGTCACCGAAGCTTTTGACGATGGACCCCACGAGGAGGTTCCAGCCGTCCACGAGAACGAAGAGCATGAGCTTGAACGGGAGCGAAATCATCACCGGCGGGAGCATCATCATGCCCATGGAGAGGAGCACGGAGGCCACCACCATGTCTATCACCAAAAAGGGCATGTACAGGAGGAAGCCGATGGTGAAGGCGGTCTTGAGCTCCGAGATCATGAACGCGGGGATGAGCGAGGTGGTGGGGACCTCGTCCTTGTTCAAGGGCTTGTCCTCCCCGGCTATGACCATGAAGAGGGCTATGTCCTTCTCCCTGGTCTGGAGGAACATGAACTCGCGCACCGGCACGAGCGCCCTCTCGAAGGCTTGGCGCTGGGTTATCTCGTTCGCCATGAAGGGCTTGAACGCCCTCGCCTCGATGTCCTTCCACACCGGTATCATGATGTAGAAGGTCATGAACAGCGCGAGGCTCACCAGGACCTGGTTGGGCGGGGTCTGCTGCGTGCCCATCGCCTGGCGCATGAAGCCGAAAATGACGACTATGCGCACGAAGGAGGTGAGCATTATTAGGAGCGACGGGGCCAGCGCCAGCACCGTCAGGATGAACATGACGTTGATGACGGTGGCTATGCGGTCCGGGTCCCCGGACTCCCCCATGTTTATGGTGACCGTGGGGATGGGCACGGTGTTGCCCTCCCCCACCGCCGTCTGGGCTTCGGCCGGCGGGACCCCGACCGCTATGAGCGCCGCCAGCACGGCCGCCAGGAGCGCGAACGCGGCCAGGGGGGCCGGAAAACAGCGGTGGCCTCGGGGACGGCGGCAGGGGCCGGGCGCCGCGTCCCGCAAAGGGCGCGGGCCGAGGCGCGGTTCCAAGTGGCTGGCGGGGGTGCTCTGCATCGTTTTGGGTCAGGGTCCTCCGCCGCTGGTCTCGGGCGGGTCTTTTAAGGGCGGTCTTTTAAGGGAGGTCTTTAAGGGCGGCCTTTTAAGGGAGGTCTTTAAGGGCGGCCTTTTAAGGGAGGTCTTTAAGGGCGGCCTTTTAAGGGAGGTCTTTAAGGGCGGCCTTGTAAGGGAGGTCTTTAAGGGCGGCCTTTACGGCAGGGCCATAGGGAACAAGCCTTTACGGATGGGGAGTTGCGGAAGGTCCTTTGCGGAAGGTCCTATGCGGAAATTCCTTTGCGGAAGACCTATGCGGAAGGGACGTTGCGGAATGGCCTTTGCGGAAAGCCTTTGCAGAATGGACTTTGCGAAAGGGCCTGTGCGGAAGGACTTTGCGGAAGGGCCGTTACAGTAAGGCCGATTCTGAAAGCGGGGCGTCAGGAACGTTTCCTTGCGGGGCGGTACGCGGCGGAAGGGAGAGGCTAGCCCTGAGGGGCAAGCGGGGTCCGGGACCGAAGGCCGCGGCTCGCCGGAAAGGCCTCACGACGCCGGAAAGGCC
>JAIRZX010000104.1 GCA_031267005.1 Deltaproteobacteria bacterium | reverse complement strand
GTACGTCGTGAAGCTCCCCCCGGGGACGGACCGCGACGCCGTGCAGTCCCGGATGAGGGGGCTGGGCGTGCCCACCATGGTCTACTACCCGAGGCCCCTGCACCTCCAGCCCGCCTACCTGCCGCTGGGCGGGAAGCCCGGCGACTGCCCGAAATCCGAGCGGCTTTGCGGCGAGGTGCTGGCGCTCCCCATGCATCCGTACCTGGACGCGGGGACCCAGGAACGGGTGGCCGGGGCCTTCCGGGAGGCGCTGGGCGCGTAACGCCCGGCGCCTTTGAGGCTTCCGGGTCCGCCTGCGGCCTTCCGGCCCGCAGGCCGGCGCCACCCCCGACCGCTCCTCGCCGTCCCCACCCCCCGTTCCCGGCGGGCCCTCGGCCTTCCCGTCCCCCCCCCGTTCCCGGCGGGCCTGCGGCCCCAGCGGGGCCCGCCTTTCCCGGCGGCCCCAGCGGGCCCGCCGCGTCCCCGTTCCCGCCGTTAGGGCGGCGGCCTTCCAGTTTCGCGAAGGAGGGCGCGCCAAGGCGCCCGCGCCGTTCGCGAGGCGCGCCAGCGCGCCTGAAAGGATCCCGGCGCATGCCAGACTACGAGAAGATTTTCCTGGACAAGCTCAGGGACAATGACAAGAGGGCCATCATAGCCGTTGCCGGTTTGGGCTACGTCGGGCTCCCGCTCGCGCTGTCCTTCTCCGAGGCCGGCTACCAGGTAGTGGGGCTGGACGTGGACGGCGAGAAGGTGAAGAAGATAAGCCGCCGGGAGAGCTACATCGGTCACATCTCGAACTCGAGGCTCAAGGACTCGGCGGCGAGGTTCTCCGCCACGACGGACTTCAGGCTGGCCTCCGAGGCGGACGCCATCATCATCTGCGTGCCTACCCCGCTCACCCGCCACCAGGACCCCGATCTGAGCTACGTGAAGGGCACCATGGACTCCCTGCTCCCGCACCTGAAGGAGGGGCAGCTCTTGAGCCTGGAGAGCACCACCTACCCTGGCACGACGGCGGAGATCCTGAAGCCGCCGCTGGAAGAGAAGGGCTTCGTGATCGGGCGGACCTTCTTCCTGGTCTACAGCCCCGAGCGCGAGGATCCCGCGAACCCGCATTTCCAGACGCAGACCATACCCAAGGTCCTGGGAGGTTGCACGCCCGCCTGCTCCAGGGTGGGGCTGGCGCTCTACCGCGAGGTCGTGTCGCTCATGGTGCCCGTGAGCTCCCCCGAGGCCGCCGAGCTGACAAAGCTTTTGGAGAACATATACCGGGCGGTCAACATAGGGCTCGTGAACGAGCTTAAGCTCCTCGCCGACAAAATGGGGCTGGACATCCACGAGGTCATAAACGCCGCCGCCACCAAGCCCTTCGGCTTCACTCCCTTCTACCCGGGCCCCGGCATAGGCGGCCACTGCATCCCCATAGACCCCTTCTACCTGACGTGGAAGGCCAGGGAGTACGGGGTGCACACCCGCTTCATAGAGCTCGCGGGGGAGGTGAACTCCTCCATGCCCCGCTACGTCGCGGACAAGCTCTCCAAAGCCCTAAACGAGCGCGGGATGCCCTTGAAGGGCGCCAAGGTGTTGCTCCTGGGCATGGCCTACAAGAAAAACGTCGAGGACATGCGCGAGTCCCCCTCCCTGGAGGTATTGAGCCTCCTCCAGGAGGCCGGGGCCCTCTGCCAGTACTCCGACCCCCACGTGCCCAGGCTCCCCACGGTCCGGCGCGGATCCTGGGACATCGCGAGCGTGAAGCTCACCCCCGAGACCCTCGCCTCCTTCGACGCGGTCGTGATGCTGACCGACCACAAGGCCTTCGACCACGATCTCATACTCCAGCACTCCAGGCTCTTGGTCGACACCCGAGGCGCCTTCCCCATCGGGCCAACGGTCGTCAAGGCCTGACGGGGCCCTTGCCCATCGGCGTTTTCCGACTCTTTCCCGCGCCTTTCCCTATTCTTCTCTCCGCGCCTTTCCAGTATCCTTCCCGTTCTTTTTCAGTTCATTTCCCGCGCTTTTCCAGTACCTTTCCCGCACCGTTCCCGATTCTTTTCTCCGTGCCTTCCCAGTTTCTTTTTTGTTCCTTTTCCGTTCATTTTACCGATCTTTTCACGCTCCTTTCACGAACCCGTTCAGTTCCTTGACCGGCCCCCGTCCCTGAGCCGCCCCTGGCTCCCGGACGGGGGCCCCGTCGTTCGCGGCGGATAATTGCCGTATCTTTCCCGCCGAGGTCCAGCAAGCGCCCTTCCCGGCCCTCCGGGACGCGGCGGAAGGGGGGGGGCCGTAAGGCTCGGGGGCGCCCCGCGCGGCCGGGCGCGTTTCAGGGAGAGTCCCCGGAGCGGTCCGGGAGCGCGGCTTTCGGCCCGCCGGCCTCCTCCCGTGCGGGCCGCAGGCCTTAGGGGCGCCCGGATAAGGACAGCGCGGGCGGCTCTCCCGCCTGGGAAAGACGTTCTGGGCTTTCAACCAGGTCGATTTTTTGATACAAATAGGAGTACAGGCTCAATCCCACCCGTCCGCGCGACCCGCGCCGTTCCGCGCGGACCGCGCAGCAGACCGTCCCGCGCCGTTCCGCGCGGACCGCGCAGGAGACCGTCCCGCGCCGTTCCGCGCGTCCGAGCGCCGCGCTCGCAGGTGCTTCCCCCGGCGGGGGCGCCTTGCCGGACGTCCCGGCCCGGCCAAGGTTGCGGGCCGCGGATGCCCTCGGGCCTGAATAACCCGCTTGCCGGGGCAAGACCGGCACTAAGGAGAGGACTCCATGTCAGCCGCTGCCGCCGCAGTGTACAACCGCAAGGACCAGGCATCCGTAAGCACCCTGAGGATTCTTTCGGCCGAGATGGTGGAGAAGGCCAAGAGCGGCCACCCTGGCCTCCCGCTCGGCGCTGCCCCGCTCGCCTACGTGCTCTGGACGAGGTTCCTGAAGCACGACCCCCAGGCCCCGCTGTGGCCCGACAGGGACCGCTTCGTGCTTTCCGCCGGGCACGGGTCGGCGCTCCTGTACGCCTGGCTGCACCTGGCGGGCTACGGGCTCGGGACCGACGACCTCATGGCCTTCCGCCAGCCCCACAGCCGCACCCCGGGGCACCCTGAGCACGGGCCCACGCCCGGGGTCGAGGCCACAACCGGCCCTTTGGGCCAGGGCTTCGCGATGGGGGTGGGCATGGCGCTTGCCGAGAGGGCCCTGGCCGCCCGCTACAACCGCCCGGGCTTCGCCCTCTTCGACCACAGGACCTACGCGCTGGTCTCCGACGGGGACCTGATGGAGGGCGTGGCCTCCGAAGCCGCGAGCCTGGCCGGGGCCCAGCAGCTCCACAAGCTCGTCTACGTCTACGACGACAACCGCATGACCATTGAAGGCCCGACCGAGCTCGCCTTCACCGAGGACGTGAGGGCCCGGTTCACCGCCTACGGCTGGCAGGTCATAACCGTGGCCGACGGCGAGGACCTCCAGGCCGTCCACCAGGCGGTGGAGAACGCCCGCTCCGAGGGCGAGCGCCCGAGCCTCATCGTCGCGAGGACGGTCCTGGGCGCGGGGAGCCCCAAGGAGGGGAGGCCCGAGGCCCACGGCGAGCCGCTGGGGGCTGACGGGCTGGCCGCGACCAAGGCCCGCTACGGCTTCGAGGGCAAGCCCCCCTTCTTCGTTGACGAGAGGGTCGCCAGGAATTTCGAGGAGAAGGCCTCGGCCTGGCGCGAGGAGAGGGTGAAGTGGGAGGGCCTCCTGGCCGCCTACGCAGTAAAGTACCCGGAGGAGCACGCGGAGCTGGCCAGGAGGCTCGCGGGCGCCCTTCCCGGGGGCCTGGCAGCCAAGGCCCGGGTGGAGTTCCCAGCCGACAAGCCCGTCGCCACCAGGGCCGCCGGCGGCACGGTCTTGAACGCCCTGGCGAAGGAACTACCTGAACTCCTGGGCGGGAGCGCTGATTTGGGGCCCTCCAACAAGACCCTCGTTTCGGGAGGAGGCTCGATGCTCCCCCTGAACCCCTCGGGCCGCAACATCCATTTCGGCGTCCGCGAGGCCGCGATGGGCGCGGTCGCGAACGGCCTGGCGCTCTCGGGGGGCTTCGTACCGTACTGCGGGACCTTCCTCGTCTTCTCCGACTACCTGCGCCCCGCCGTGAGGCTTTCCGCCCTCATGGGGATCAAGTGCGTCTACGTCCTGACCCACGACAGCGTGGGCGTGGGCGAGGACGGGCCCACCCACCAGCCGGTTGAGCACCTGGCGGCGCTCCGGGCCATCCCCGGGCTTTTGGTCATGCGCCCCGCGGACGCCTACGAGACCCAGGCCCTGTGGAACGTCGCCCTGGAAACCCGGGGTCCCAGCGCCCTGGCCCTTTCCCGCCAGAACCTCCCGGTCCTCCATCCCTCCCTCTACCCGGCCGTGGAGGGCGGCCCCGCCAAGGGCGGCTACGTCTTGAAGGACGCCGAGGGCGGGAAGCCCGAGGCGCTGGTAATAGCCACCGGCTCCGAGGTGCCGCTGGCCCTGAAGGCCCTGGAGGGATCGGCCTTGGCCCCAAAAATCCGCGTGGTCTCGCTCCCCTGCTGGGAGCTCTTCGAGGCCCAGAGCCCCGAGTACCGCGCTTCGGTCATCCCCCCGGGCGTGACCCGCCGCCTCGCCGTCGAGGCCGGTTCGCCCCTCGGCTGGGAGCGCTACGCGGGGGACCGCGGCAGGATCCTGGCCGTAAGCGGCTTCGGGTTCTCGGGCCCTGCGGAAAGCGTCTTCAAGGAGCTGGGCTTCACCCCCGAGAACGTGAGATCGCTTGTCGAGGGGCTGTTCGCCTGACCTGCGGGCTGTTCGCCTGGCGGGCGGGCTGCACGCCTGACGGAAGGGCTTTGCGCCTGACGGGCTGGAGCCCCCTCCGCCTTTTCGGACGGCGCCGCGCAAGCCCGCCCGAAACCGTTTCGGCGGGCTCGCGCGGCTTTCGCGATGAGGGCGCCAGGCATCCAGCTGTTTTCGCGATGGGGGCGCCAGGCGTTCGGCGGCGTGTCCCTTACTGGGCCCGGGCGGGGATGGCTATAGGGAGGCGCGGATGGCCGCTACCAAAGGAATGGACGCAACGCAGGCGGGCGGGACTTCGGCGCCGGACAGCGACAAAGCCGCCCGTTCCGCGCCCGGAAGGCGCGGGGGGCCGGAGGCCGCCTTGGAGGAAACCGCTCTGGCCGTGACTCCCAAGCCTACGAAACCAGCCAAGGCCGCCAAATCTGCCGAGGCCGCCAAGCCCTTGAAGTCGGCCAAGTCGGCCAAGGCGGCCAAGGCGGCCAAGCCGACGAAGTCGGCCAAGGCGGCCAAGCCGACGAAGCCGGCCAAGGCGGCCAAGCCGACGAAGACGGCCAAGTCCGCCGAGGGCGGAACCGCTCAACCGAGCCTGTCTGCGGCCGTTCGGGCCGGGCTCGTGCTCGCTGCCTTCGACGGGCTTTACCCGGACGCGGACTGCGCCCTGTCGGAGCGCGACCCCTTCGGCCTCCTGGTGGCGACCATCCTCTCCGCGCAATGCACGGACCAGCGCGTGAACGCGGTGTCCCCGAGGCTCCTCGCGGCTTACCCAGGCCCCGCCCAGATGGCCGCGGCGCCTTCCGGGGCCGTCGAGGACATCATAAGGAGCTGCGGGTTTTTCCGCATGAAAGCCAAGAACATCCGCGAGGCGTCTTCGGCCATTTGCGAGCGTTTCGGCGGAGAGGTCCCGCGCGCCTTGGAAGAGCTCGTGACTCTCCCGGGCGTGGGGCGCAAGACCGCCAACTGCGTGATGGCGAACGCCTTCGGGCTTCCCGGGCTGACGGTGGACACCCACTTGGGGCGGATCTCCCGGAGGCTGGGACTTTCGTCCCACGACGATCCCGCCAAGGTGGAGGCTGATCTGGCCGTCCTTATACCCCGTTCCCGCTGGAGCCTTTTCTCGCACCAGGGCATCGCCCACGGCAGGGCGCTGTGCCGCTCCCAGAGGCCGCTTTGCGGCCGGTGCCCCCTTGCTTTCTGCGACTGGCCGGGCAGGGAGGCGCGCATGCGGGACCAGGCCGCGAAGGGGGAGGTGGAGGGCGGCTGAAGGTCCGCGCGGGCGGAGTCGCCGGGCCAGCCCGGCCGCCCTGCGGACGCAAGGCGCGCGTGGCGCGGGGCGCGGGGTGCGCCGGGCAGCGCCGGCCAGCGCCGGAAGCGGAGCCCGGAAACGAAAGGGGCGGCCGGAGGCCGCCCCTTTCGTTTCCGTCAAGCCGTTATGCGGGGAGCCCCCTCCCGAAGGCGGGGCCTACGCCTTCTTCGCGAAGGGGGGGGGCAGCGCGATGGCCAGGCCCAGCTCCACCAGGCGGCCCAGCTCGGCCTCGTCCACGGTGAAGACGATGTTGGTGAGCGCGACCTTGAAGCCCTTCACGACGGCGTCCGGCTTGTAGCCGGCCTCCTTGCGGTTCACCTTCTTCCCCACGGTGGAGAGGCCGATGCCGCTGTCGTCCGGGTAGCTCACGTAGGCCTTGATGTGGCCGACCATGTACTTGGACTCCCGGAGGATCGCCGCCAGCTGGGTCATGAAGAGTTCGAGGCTCGCGGTTACGAGCTCGGCCTTCACGCCCTCGGGGGGCACGACGGCGTAGTCCCTGTCGAAGGAGACGATGGAGGCGTCCTCCGTCTCCTCGCTGTGCTCGTGGTGCTCGTGGCCGTCGTGGTCGTGCCCGTGCCCGTGATCGTGCCCGTGATCGTGATCGTGCCCGTGCCCGTGCCCGTGATCGTGCCCGTGCCCGTGCCCGTGATCGTGATCGTGATCGTGATCATGGTCGTGATCATGGTCGTGGCAGCAGTCATCGTGGTCGTGGATATGGACGTGGATATGGATGTGGGCTTCGCCGCCGTGTCCGTAGCAGTGCGTCTCGTGGCCGTGGCGGTCGTGCTCCTCGCCGCCGTGGCCGTGGCGGGCGTGCTTCTCGCCGCCGTGGCCGTGGTCATGGTGGGCGTGCTTCTCGCCGCCGTGATCGTGGTGGGCGTGGGCGTGACGGGGGGCGCCGGGCTCGCCCGGCGCCTTGTTGTCGTCATGAGGCATTGACGATGACCTCCTGCCAGACGTTGTCCAGCTTGTCGCGCGAGGCGGCGATTTTGACGAGAGGGCTCTGGTCGTTGATGTCCTTCACGTCGTTCTCAATGACCTTGAGCTCGCTGTCCTCGACGGAGTCGAGCTTGTTGTTGAGGATGAGGTCGGCCCTCTCCACCTGGGCGGAGATGAGGATGGGGATGGAGTCGAAGAGCTCCTCCCAGCGCTCGGCGTCGACTACGACGACCGACATGGGCGCGGCCATGGGGATGGCCCGTTCGATGGTGTCGGCTATCGTCTGGTGGGCGAGGCCGGTGGCCTCGATGAGGATCCAGTCGGGCTTGATGTTCTCCTGGAGCTCCTGGAGGGCCTTCACGAGCTCCCCGGAGAGGGTGCAGCAGATGCACCCGCTCGTCAGGTCCCGCGTCTCGAAGGAGGACCCCGACAGGAGCTTCCCGTCGACGTTCACGTCCCCTATCTCGTTTTCGATGATGACCACCTTGCCCCCGCCGCCCTCGGTCGTGCGGGCGAGGTATTCGGCCAGGTTCAGAAGAACCGTCGTCTTCCCGGATCCCAGGAAGCCGGTGAAAAGGATAATCCGCATTGTGCTCTCCCTAGTGTTCCTCGGGGTTGAAGCCCCGGGGCCTGCCCCATGCAACAATATAGTATATCCTCATGGTCCGGATTGCAAGGGATTTTCGGCCCCTCACCGCCCGGAGGGGCCGGGAAAGGCACTGCGGACGGCCCGGAGCCTACCCCCCGGACGCGTCGGCGCCGCCCCGTCCTTCCGGGCGGCTGGAAAGATATTACCGCATTTGACCCGCTTGTCGACATGTATTTCGAAAGGGCCGGATGCGGGGCGTCCGGGGCGAACGGGGCGCCGGAGGCCGCCGCCCCGTCTTTCGACCGATCGGACGCTAAAGAGCCAGCCCAGCGAGCCTGGCCACTGGGCGAGGAGGCAATTCGCGGTGGAGGGGGGGCGCGGCTCGTCCCGCGCAGACATGCCGGATCGGTCTGGTACCACCGAGCCCTCGCGCCCCGCGTCGCAGGATCTCCTGACATATCCCGGCCCAAGCCGACGCACGGGGCTTACCGCCCGCCAGCGCCCGACGGCGCCCGCAGCCTCCGACCCGCCGCCGAATAAAGGCGGGAAGGCCAGAAAGCGACGGCTGCCCCGCATGCCTCCGAACTCCTTGCCCTCCCCCCGACCGGAAATGGCCGGTCCGCCTCCCTTCGGCCCGTCGCAGAATCAAAGTTGAGTCCTCTTGCGCTGATGAAACCATTCATCGGCCCAGCGAACGGGGCCGGCCGCTTTTCCGAGCCGGAAACTTGGTTTCAGGAGTCTGGGACGCGGGACTCCAACTCGCTATATCTAGGGAGTGTAACCTGGATCGTTCGAAGATCCTCAGATGATGTCCGGCCGCCGTCCTTGCCAACGGGTAACGGGAATGCGGTTGGACATGAGACAGGAGTATTGTCTCAGTTTTATGGATGCGAAATTTTTCGGAGGAACGCCCTCAGCCTTCTGGCAACGGGAAACAAGCAAAATTTTTTTGTTTCGTATACCTTCAGTAACCCTTCAGGGGAACCGGGAGTTGCAAAAGCCCTGCCGCCGCAGTTTTCTCGGCGTCAACCGTATGCTGTCGACATCTTTTTTATTTACTGGGTCTCCGTGGCGGCGCAATGCCTTACTCGCCCCTTGGCATTACCTGTATCGTTTGACATAGCTGTTATTGGGAGTAATTAATAGTCATAAGTTCCAGAATGCCGATTTTGGCATATGGCAAAATTACCGCAATACTTGAGTTAAATATTGAAGAGACTATTGAAGCAGAGACGTGAAAATTTTTCAATACCACAGGTTATGCAACATTCATTTTTAGGCCAGCCGCACCCCGTGAAATAATGCCCATGAAAGTC
>JAIRZX010000061.1 GCA_031267005.1 Deltaproteobacteria bacterium | reverse complement strand
GAGCAAAAGCGTCTTGCCGAAGCGCCTGGGCCTTGACAGGAAACAGCATTTGAAGCGATTCAGCATGTCGTGTATGTATTCGGTCTTGTCGGCGTAAAGCTGGTTTCCGAGAATAATTTCTTTAAAGGTCGAATCGGCGATAATTAGCCGTTTCTGTTCCATGTCCGCTCTCCCCGAGGCAGAGTGTTTAATTGGCTTGAAGCCCTGCCGGGCCGTGCTCGCCGCCGCGTTCGCGCCTGTTTGCGTAGGCAGGCATGAGGCCAGCCGCCTGATATACATAATTTTACCATAATTCGGGCAACGGGGCCAATCAGGTTTGGGTAGCCGCGCGCGCCCCGCAAAAGGGCAACGCCGGGTTTCGGGAGCGTACCCGCCGTCTGCTGCGGCGCCCGTGCGGGCTTACGCCAGATACGGCGCACGGCTTGGGACTCGTGGATGAGGGTGCGCCGCCGCCCCGCTCCGCTGCTGGGGGCGGCTTAACACCGGGGGCGTGCCGGCGGGATGAAAGGGACGGGCAGGGCGCCGGAGCAGAGTCCGGGGAACAGGCCGGTGAGCCCGCGCCCGGCGGCACGGACGCGCCTGGCCGCGCCCGGGCGGAGACGTTCCCTCAACTGGCGGCGGCCGTCATGGCGGGCGCCTATCTGAAGGATGAACTCATGGCCGCGTTATCGAAGGCGCCAGCGTCGGGGAAGATCGCCCTGCCGTCTCTCATGGATCTTATTGCCGCCGAACGAACCGGGGACGCTCCCGACATCCGGAACGCCGTGGACGCGTCCGTACTCAAGTTCGCGTCAGCCGGGAGCAGTAGGTTATGGCCGCGCTGTTACTGACGGGGTGTTTTGTCCAGGAATCGACGGGAAGATTTGTCACAAATTTCCCGAGAGCTTTTCCAAAACAAATTACCAGCGGGGGAAAAATATCCATTCAGCCGCCTCGCGGCTAGTGATGAACTCTAAAGGGGGGGATAAAGAGAAACGCCTCTGGTGTTGCCAGGGTAACATCCTCTGCGGCTGGGAGGGGAGCGATGATCCTGCTCCCTGGCGACGGCAGTTCATTTCCGCGATCATAGTTCGTCATTGAACCAGTTGAGGCCAACATTGTTATTTTGGACAAGTTGCCAGCAGGTTTTGGACAAACCGACCCATCAAAAAAATGGACAACCCAACCCGTCAATAACAGCCACGCCATGCCCGACGCCCATTTCCTTCAACTTTCTCCCAATTGTACATTTATGGTCGTCAGTAGCGGATATTTTGGCGTAAGCCATGTTGAACTTCAGGACCGGGCGCCGCCGGAAGCCGTAGCCGCTTTGTGCGCCGATCCATAGGTCCATGAAAAGTTCCCTATCGCCTTGGAACAGCTCGGATATGCCGTCGAGCAAAAACGTCTTGCCGAAGCTCCCGTGCCTTGAAAAATAAATCATCTGGAAAGGTTCAGCATGCCGTGGAAATATTTTTTCTTGTCGTAATAAAGCTGATTTCCGAGAATGATTTCTTTAAAGGTACAATCGTCGAAAGACAGAGATTTCTGTTCCATGCTCCCTCTCCGGGAGGCAGGGAGGATAATTGGCTTGAAGCCCGCCGCGTCACGCGCCCCGTCGCGTTCGCGCCTGTATGGGTCTGCAGGCGTGAGGCCTGCCGCCGAAAATAAAATTTCCCCTTAATTCGGGCATCGATGCCAATCAGGTTTGGGCAGCCGCATCTTTATCCCGCGTCGGACGCGCCGAGGCCCCCTTCCCAGCCTGGGGAAGCGGGGCCCAGAAGACAGCTTTTCAGCGCGGCCCGATGCACGGGCGTTTCGCGCCGCCTGCGTTGCCTGAGCTTCCGGAGTCCCGGCGCTTCCGGCGTTCCCAGGGCCGAGCGAGGGCGCCGCATGCGGCACCAGAGGCGATTCACGGGAGTTGAGGCGATTCACGGGAGTTTCGGCCCCCGCCCCTTCTTGAAACTCCGAGCTACCGGGCCGTCATGCCGCCGGGGGCTCGCCCAGCGACGCCGCCTGTAACTTTTTCAGGTACACGGCGAGCGCGGACAGGGCGGCGGGGGTGACGCCGCGGAGCCTGCCGGCCTGCCCTAAAGTGGAGGGGCGGCGATCGGCAAGCGCCTCGGCGGCCTCGCGGGTCAGCCCGGGTATCGACGAGAAGTCAAGCTTCGGCGGCAGGGCGGCGCCCTCCTGGCGGCGGAGCCGGTCTATCTCGTCCTGCTGGCGGGCCAGGTAGCCCTCGAACTTTACCTCGGTCTCCAGGGTCAAACGGGCGCCCGCGCCCAGCTCCCCCAAGTCCGGGAAGAGGGCCGCCAGGTGGCTTAACTTCACCTTCGGGCGCTTGAGGTAATCCGCCGCCCGGACGGGCTCGCCCAAGGCCGCGTCGCGCTCCGGCACTCCGAACTCCCCTTCCACCCGGCGGGCCATTTCGAGGGTTACGCGCGAGGAGTCAAGGAGCCCGCGGCCCTTGGCCATGTCCGCCAGCTTGGACTCCAGGAGCCTCTCGCGTTCGGAGTCCAGGAGCCCCAGCTTAACCGCGGCCCCGTGCATCCGAACGTCCGCGTTGTCTTCCCTCAGCGAAAGGCGCCACTCAGCGCGGCTGGAGAACATCCTGTACGGCTCGGACACCCCGAGCACGGTCAAATCGTCGAACATGACGCCCATCAGGGCCTCGCCCCGGCCGAGGTAGAAGGGCTCCGAGCCCCCGGCCCGCCAGGCGGCCATGGCCCCCGCCCAAAGGCCCTGGGCCCCCGCCTCCTCGTAGCCGCTGGTGCCGTTTATCTGGCCCGCCATGAACATCCCTTTGACCGATAGCGACTCCAGGGACGGGGCCAGGCCCCGGGGATCCGAAAAGTCGTACTCTATCGCGTAGCCTGGCCGCGCTATTTCGGAATTCTCCAGCCCTTTAATTGTCCTGAGCGCCCGGAGCTGGACATCAGGCGGGAGGCCCGTGGGTAGCCCTCCCGGATAGACGAGATCCGGCCCGTCCGGCTCCAGGAACACCTGGTGCCTGGGGCGTTCCGGGTAGCGGGCTATCTTGTCCTCCAGCGACGGGCAGTAGCGCGGCCCGGAGGAAACGGGGCTCTCGGCGTAGATTATCGAGCTAGCGAGGTTGTCGCGGACTATCCGGTGGGTTTCGGGCCCCGTCCAGGTGAGATGGCACGACAGCGCGTTCCTTGCCGGCCCGCTCAACACGGAAAACGGCCTCGCCGTGGGGTCGCCAGGCTGCTCGTCCAGCCCGTTATAGTCCACGGTGGAGGCGAGTATCCTCGGAGCGGTGCTGGTGGAGAGCCGCCCCAGGGAGTGCCCCAAATCCGCGAGCGGCCCTTTCAGCCCGTCCGCCGGGGCCTCGCCCACCCTGCCTCCGGGTGCCGAACTGAGCCCGTGGTATATCCTGCCGTTCCAGAAGGTCCCGCCGGTAAAAACCAGCGCCCCGCAACGGATCTCGCGGCCCGACGACAGCGTCACGGCCCCCGCCCGTCCGCCGGGAGCCGAAACCCCGGAGCACTCCCCCGCCATGAAGGTGAGCCCGGCCGCGTCCAGCACGAACTCCCTCGACAGCCGCGCGTACAGCGCCCGGTCCACCAGGTTGCGCGTGGCGCGGGCCGCTGGCCCCTTGGACTCGCCTAAGATCCTGCACTGCACCGCGGCCAGGTCCGCCCCCCTGGACGCCCAGCCGCCAAGCGCGTCCACCTCGCGCAGCAGGCCCCCCTTGGCGGGCCCGCCGAAGGCGGGGTTGCAGGAGAGCACCCCCACGGTCTCCTGCTTCAGGGACACGAGAAGGGTCTTCGCGCCCATGCGGGCCGCGGCGAGCGAAGCCTCTATGCCCGCGTGCCCCCCCCCCACGACAACCACGTCGAACAGCATGTCTTTTTTCCGGGCCTTTCCTGCCTGTATCCGGGCCTCAACCCCCGGCGCCAGGTCCATAACCGCCCGCGTCCGGGCCTTTCCCGCAGGCGTCCAGCCTTCCGAGCCGGTGTCCGCGCCTTTCCTGCCGCCGGGCGGGACGGCGCAACAAAACCTGTTCCGGACGGCCGCGCTTCCCTCCGAGCCGCAGGGGCAACCCGGCCCCGCGGACGCCTCGGAGGGGGGATGGGGCGCCGCGCGAAAGCGGCGCCCGCTCGAGGTCCCTGCGGTCGGAAACGGGCACAGGATATGCCATGCGCAGATTTTTTACAACAAAGGACCGGAAAATGCTTTGCTTTGGCCGAGCGCGCCTCCTGCCGGGTTTCAGGCGGAGCTTTCCCGGTCTGCCAGCGCGGCTTTCCGGTCGGTCTTCCGACGGGCTTTCCGGAGGGGCGTCAAAAGGCTTTCGGAGGGTATTTCCGCCGGTTTTTCCAGCAACCCTTTCCGGCGGCGGGACGCAAGCCGGGCTTCAGCCCCGCGGCCGCCAAGGCGCGCCCGTTCGCCCGCCGCCTCGGCGCCTCAGGGCTTCAGGGACTCAACGCCTCTGGCCGCGCTCCCTGGCCTTCTCCCGCTCCCTAACCCTGTCCGGCGGCAGGTAGTCCGGGTAGACTCCCGAGTAGTACTTGCCAGGCCATGGGTTGTCCAGCCGCCCGTTAAGCCTTCTCCGGGGCTCCGCCCTCCTCCCGACGGTGGCCTCGCTGTCCCGCATGGGAACCGGCCCGCCCTTGGGGCGGGCCATCCTGAGCGTGCCCTCGCGTCCCCTGCGCGGGGAGGGCACGGTGTCGCGAAGGCTGTTGTCTATGCCCACGGGCACGTTGGTGATGCCGTAGTCGTGTATCTTCTGCCAGTAGATGGCGGCCTGGGTGATGGCCTTCTGCTGCTCGTCGGTATTGCCCCGCACGGCCAGAAACGCCCGGTAAATCGCCTCGGCCGTGTCCTGGTTCCTCAAATGCACCCTGAAGAAGTCGTAGCCGGTGTTCCAGATGGTCTGGTAGCTGGCCCCCCTGGCTATCTTCCATTCCAGGGCGGTGCGCACCTCGGCGACGGTGAGTTCGCGGTTGGGATGCATCTGGGAGAGCGCCGCCACGGGGAAGAGGGCCGCGCAGGCCATGGCCGCGACGGAGATGGCGAGAAAGGCGGCGGGGAAGGCGCGCGGGGGAAGCGGCGGAGCGGCGGAAGGCGCGGCGCCCCTCCGGCCGGGCGCTCCCGCCCCGGAAGGCGCGAACGCGGCCGAGGGCCTTTCCCCCGCGCCGTGCCCGCTCACCTGGGATCCTTCGGCACGGGAGTCATGGGCTTCGCGAAAAAGGGAGGCGGAGGCGGCACGTCCAGCAGATCTATGTCCAGATCGTCGTCCGCCCCGAGCTCGCCCTCTTCGGCTTCCTGGGCGAACATGCCGTCGTCGCGGTCGTCCAGGTAGTTGACGATGACGGCCGTGGAGGTCTCGGGCTGGCTGCGCCCCCCGCCAGGAAGCGAGGAGTACGGGGTCTCCAAGGTCGAGCCGGCGGGCCTGTTCTCGAAGGGGGGGGCCAGGTCTCCGGAACCCGGCGTGCCTTCCACGTAACCGGTGTCCGCGCCGACGTAGTCCGAGTTTGACTCCAGGAAATCGCTTTGGGACGCCTCCGCCGCCTGGAAGCCCGCGGCGGGCGCGGGGCCGTCGGCGTCCCCGTCCAGGCCGGGGCGGCGCGGTGAGCGTGAAGAGGGCGCCGGAGGCCCCGTCCACAGCGACGCGGAAGGATCGGATCCCGAAAGCCCTTCCGACGCGGCGCTCGCCATCTGGAGAATTTCCTCGGGGTCGCCGGCGGGGCCGGCGGCCGGGGCCGAGAGGTCCAGATCCTCGGCGGCAACGGAGCCGCCCAGATCCAACGCGCCCTCCTCCAGGAGATCCGGGCGGCCCTCCGCCTCCTCCTCGGCCTGCTGGATCGCCACCTCGCGGTCGGCTTCGAACACGGCCTCGGGCGCAAGCTCGGGTTCGACAGCGAGCTCGGCGGGAGAGGCCCCCCAGGCCTCAGGCCCTTCCTCGACGACGGAGACGGGCGTTGCCGCCGGGGCCTGGGCCGCCGAGGGCAGGGGTTCGGCCGTGGCTGCCAGCGCGTCAAGATCCACGTCGTCCGGAACGCCCGCGAGCGCCTCCAAATCCGCCGCGTCGGCTGCTGACTCCCCGGGCCCGGCGCTAAGCGCTCCCCCCTCCGGCCAAGGATTCTCGCCCCCGGCCAACGCCTCGACCGGCCCGGCTCCAGGCGCGGAGTCCGCCTCGACCGGCCCGGCTTCAGGCGCGGAGCCCGCCTCTGACAGCGGGGCTTCGGGCGCGGAGCCCGCCTCGGCCGGCCCGGCTCCAGGCGCGGAGCCCGCCTCGGACAGCGAGGCTCCAGGCGCGGAGCCCGCCTCGGCCGGCGAGGCTTCAGGCGTTGCGACCGCCTCGACGGGCTCAGCGTCCCGCGAGGCTTCCGGCAGGGCCTCCGCTACGGCTGGAGCGGCTTCGAGCGGCCCACCCAGCTCCTCCTCCGGTTCAGCGTCGAAATCCTCCTCAAAGACGAAGCCTAAATCCTCGTCAGGGGCTGCGTCGTGAACGGGCCCGGCGATTGCGTCGGAAACGCCGGACGTATCCTGAGTTTCGGGTGAAACTGCGGCAAACGGGTCCACTGGCGCTGAAACCGGGACGAGACTCGCGTCGGGGTCATCCTGCGAAGTCTCTGCCGGAGCCGCGGGCGACGGTTCAGCGTAAACCGCAGGCGGCGCTGCAACGGGAGCCGCCGACTCGTCGTCCAGATCCTCCAGGGGTCCCGGCGCGACCGACGGAGGGGCGTCGTCCAGATCCTCCAGGATAACTTCGTCCTGGACTGCGGGTTCTACGGGCTCTGAGGAGGCGTCCTCGGGGACGCACCCACCTGATGGGGGGGCCGTAACGAGTTCCGGGGGGGACTCGCCTTCGGGCTCTGGTTCGCCTCCGGAATCCTGTGCCGCGCCCTGGACCTGCCCGGAGCCGTCCGGAAGAAAGCCGGGCAGTGACTCGTCCAAGGCGCGCTTTACGGGGGATCCGGCCAAGGAGCCGCTCTCGACCACGAAGGGCAAGGGCTCGCCGTCGTCGTCCGGGAAGCCGTCGTCCAAGTCGGGGGAGTCCAGATCCGGGTCCAGCTCGGAAACGTGCGCGGAGATCTCGGCAAGGGCATGGCCGCCGGGGAGAGCGGGTCGCGCGGTGGGGGGAAGCGAGCCGTCTTCGGGATACTCGTCCAAGGATATTACGGTCTTGCGGGGCGGGCGAGCCTTGACTTCGACCGCGCCCGAAGGCTTTTGCGCCTCCCTCGCGACGGCGGCCAGCCCCGCCATGGCCTCGGAGACGGCCGGGGAAGCCGGGCCCCATGGCTCCGAGGGGCCAGGGAGTTCGACGCCGGGGATGTCCACGGGGCCGGGGGTCTCGTCTATTTCCACCACGGGGGTGGCGGGAGCGTCCCCGCCGGACAAAAAGTCCATTAAGTCCCCGCCCTTCTCCGCCTCGTCTTCGGCAAGGGCTACCTCCTCCACGTCGCGGTGGGTTTCCAGGAGCAGGCGGGAGAGCACCCTGGCCTGGGCCTCGGCCTCCGGGTCTGGCTCTGGCTCTGGCTC
>JAIRZX010000054.1 GCA_031267005.1 Deltaproteobacteria bacterium | reverse complement strand
CTCCCATGCTTCTCGGAAATTATCCCTCCTGCTATCTTGCTGCACTACACCATGCCCCAGTTGTGTCACTGGGCCGCCCTCTTCCTAGCCCTCTCCAGTATTTATTGCGGCGGCGTCATTAATACCCTTTACAGAAATTTTGCGGATATCCCGATAGTTATCACTGGCATCCGAACTGAAGACGGGCTGGTCGCTGACAGGGGCGAGATAACAGTACTGATCGACGAGTACGACGCGCCCATAGTGAACAACCTGACTAAACCGGCCAGGCTTGAAGCCGCAAAAGAGACCCTCCACGGGTTCTACAACGCCTTGAAATCATGCGAAAACATGATAGACCGTGTTTTCATAACCGGAATTACCAAATTCTCCCAATTATCCGTGTTTTCGGCGATGAACAATCTTATGGATATATCTTTTCAAACAGTTTTTTGCGACAATATGCGGATTCACTCTTGATGAAATAACCAAATACTTTTCTCAGCATCTTGACGCCACTTTAACTGAATTCCAGGACCCAGGAAAATTTGGCCCGAACTTCACCCGCGGCTTGCTCATGGAACGGATCGTCGATTATTACGACGGGTACAGCTGGAACGGAGAGGACTGCGTGCTCAATCCTTTATCGGTACAAAATTTTTTTGTCGATCAAATTTTTGACAATTATTGGATTCGTTCCGGGGCAATGAATTTTCTGGATCAAATGAAAGTCAGTAATGATATTTTCACCAAAGTCTTCAAAGAGGAGGAAGATTTCAACGGTAGCGTTGATATCCAGGACGCTGGCAACGCCGATCCGGTAGCTCTGATGTTACAGGCCGGCTATCTTACCGTACGCAAGAGGCAGGTGTCAGACAATGTGTCCGAACTTTATCTTGCTGTGCCAAACAAAGAAGTCAGCATGAATATCCTTCTGAATTTCGTCGAAACCCGTGTTATCCCGTCCATTTCCTCATGCGACGACAAATTCACACCCGAGCTATGCAGAGAATTCTGCTCCGTTTTCTGCCAAGTGAAATTAAACCGAGCCGAAGTGCTTCTGCAGTCTTTCCTGAGCGCGATACCGGACACTTTGCACATGGATAAGGAATCGTTTTACCACGTCTTTCTGTTTACCATTTTCAGAATGTCCAATTTTAAAATTTTACCCGAGCGTAAAATTGTTAAAGGGATTGCCGATCTTGTGATCAGGACTCCTGAACTCGGATACATTGTTGCTGAAATGAAATATTCGAAATCGGACAACACGTCATCATATAGGCCAGTCGTCTCCGATTCCCCGCCGGGAACCGTAATATCCGCCAATGACAACAAGAAACTCGATTACTGCATCAAGAAAGCTTTCAAGCAGATCATAAAAAAAGAATACCTCCTACCTTACGTCGGCAATCCAAATCCAGTTCACGCGGTAGCTGTTGCCGTCTGCGGCAGAAACCATGTGAGGATCAGAAGCCTGCCCGCCGATGAGCTCCTCCAGAGGGCGCACGAATTCCTCCGCTTTGAAGAGGATCAAGAATATTATTGCCGTTGCTGTTAAATATTAGAATAATATCAAAGAAATGACTATACCGTATATGAATTGAATGCCAGTAATTTTCTAATATTTAGATTCAATGGCAATAGCATTCTGGCCACTGACCTAAAAAAATCCTACGTCCGGAATGGAAACGGATGAATTTTCAGGGCCCGGTCCAGAATCAACAGCCACAACGGGACCTCCGCCCTGTTCGACGCGCCGGATATTGCCAATCTAATAAAATATTAGAAAATGTTAGATGTGACAGATATATTAAAATTTACTATAATGTCTAGTATGTGATACCACAAAAATAATTTAAATAGATTTAAACTGGTAACCGTTCACGGGCGGCGAGGCCATGTTCCTGGCGGAAACAGTCCGGAAGCCCGGGCCGGAAGGGCGGGATAGGCGGAAAACGAGCCGAAAGGGAGCCGCCGGGAAGCCGGGGATGAGGCGGTCCGGGAGCCGAAGCCGTGTTGCAGGCGGACCGGGCCAGGGGGAACGGCCCGTCTCCCCGTGGGCGGACGCGCCCTGCCCCGGCAACAGGGACGAACCGCTAATTCGCGCCTTCGCGCCGCCGAAACCGTCCCCTTGGGGCGATTGCGGGCGCCTCAAGGCCCGCCCGCTTCCGGCTTCGGGGGATGCGCGAGCCAGATTAAGTTACGGGTAAGGCGCAAGCGGCGCACGCAACCGCCGCCAGGCTTGGGCCGCGCGGAAGCCCCGCGCGGAGCGGCGCTCGGCCCTTTGCGGGAACCCGCGAACTCCGCCGCCCCGGCCCCCGCCTTTCCGTCCGCAAGGGAGAGTGAAAGGGGAAAACCGCCCGCCCGGAAACGCGTCCCCGATTCCCGGAGCCCGCCTCAGCCTTCCCCGATCTCTATGGGCTCTTCCTCCACCGCTCCCGATTCCCTGTCCACGCGGAACGACTTCAAGACGGGCTCCGGCCCGGCCAGGGAAAGGATCAGGTAGCTCGCCGCCGGGTCGAAGGAGAGCCGGACGTCCTCCTCGGAGGGCCTGGCGGGGGTGTCGGGATGGGAATGGAAATTGCCCAGCGGCGCCAGGCCCAGGGCCCTCATGTCCCTGACTGCCGAGAGCTGCTCGCGCTGGTCCACCGTGAAGTGGACCCGGCTCTGGTCGAGGTTCTTCAGGACGTAGGCTTTCGCGACCTTCTTGACGCCGTCGTTAACGGAGCCGGCTATAAGCCCGCATCCTTCCAGCGGCCTTACGGAAAGGGAGTGCGAAACTATGAGATCCCGCGCGGATCCGGCCAAAACTAGCTTCATGGGGTCTCCTGGACGAAGTTGGGCTGGCGCCTCACGGGCCCTAAAGCGCGCAGGGGGGGATCTCGTAGTCGGCGGGCGCGAGAATCGTAGGCTCCTTCCCGCATACGGGGCAGGAGTCGCGGCCGGGGAGCCTCACCTTCCTGAAGTCGTTCGAGAGCGCGTCGTAGGTGAGGAGCCGGCCTGTCAAAAGCTCCCCCGCCCCGGAAAGGAACTTCACCGCCTCCATGGCCTGGAGGCAGCCTATTACCCCCGCCATCGCCCCTATGACGCCCGCCTCGCGGCAGCTGGGCACGGCGGAGGGCGGGGGCGGGGCCTTGAACACGCAGCGGTAGCAGGGGCCCTTGCCGGGGACCCAGGTCATGAGCTGGCCGCGCCAGCGGATTATGCCCGCGTGGCAGAAGGGCTTTGAGGCTATGACGCAGGCGTCGTTTATGAGAAACTTCGCCGCGAAGCTGTCGGTGCCGTCCAGGACGAAGTCGTAACCGGATATTGCCTCCAGGACGTTCGCGGCCGTGAGCCTCCCCTCGAAGGCCCTCACCTCGATCTCGGGGTTCAGCGCCTCCAGCGACTCCTTGGCCGAAAGCGCCTTGGGCTTTCCCACGTCGGGGGTGGAGTGGATAACCTGCCGCTGAAGGTTCGAGAGATCCACGGCGTCGCCGTCGGCCACGCCGATGACCCCCACCCCCGCGGCCGCGAGGTACAGGGCGGCCGGGGCCCCCAGGCCCCCCGCGCCCACTATCATGACTTTCCCCGCCTTCAGCCTCTTCTGGCCCTTGGCCCCGAACTCCTTGAGGATAATGTTCCGGGAGTAGCGCTCAAGTTCCCGCGGCTCGAAGGCCGCCTTGGGTTCACCCACGGGATCCACCCGCGCCGCCGCCCATGAAGTACAGGAACTCCAGGCTGTCGCCGTCCTTCAGGCCCCGAGCGGCCACGTCCGCCCCCTCCACGAACTCGTCGTTCACCGCCACTGTAACGTACTCGGGGGTCTCGACCTTCTCCAGGACCATCAGCTCCGCGAGCGACAGCCCGTCGGGGAAGCTTTTCCTAACCCCGCGCACCGTCAGTTCCATCTCTGGTTCCTCCTCCGGGCGCCCGCGGCGCCCGCTTCGCTAAAGGGCAGACTCGTTTCCGCCGCCTTCCGCTCCAGGCCGGCTCCCCGGCCTCGTTTCCGCCGCCTTCCGCTCCCGGCCGGCTCCGCGGCCTCTGCTAACGCCGCCTTCCGCTCCCGGCCGGCTCCGCGGCCTCTGCTAACGCCGCCTTCCGCTCCATACCGGCTCCGCGGCCTCGGCTAACGCCGCCTTC
>JAIRZX010000003.1 GCA_031267005.1 Deltaproteobacteria bacterium | reverse complement strand
AGCGGCGGGGGCCGTGCGGGCCCCGGCCTGGATTGCGGGGCCCGGCTCCCGTCTGGGGTTGAGGCCGTCCGGCCCCAAGCCGCGTCCCGGGGCCGTCCGCTAAACGGACGGCGGGGCCGCCGCCGGGCTAGTTGGTGAAGATAAGGTAGTTTACGAAATTAGAGGTCGTATTCTTTACCCTGAGCCTGTAATCGCCGGTCTCCTGCGGAGTCCAGGCGCAGATGCCTATCGAGGTGGAGTCGTTGTCGTAGGCGACGAGCGTTCCCGCCGGGTCGTAGACGTAGAGGTCCAGGTCGTAGTTCCCTCCCGCTATGACGGTGGCCCTCGCCAGCTCGTTAGCGTTGTAGCGGACCGTGTAGATGTCGGTGGTGGACGGGCTCACGCGGTCGCGGTGGCGGCCGCCGTGGCCCGCGGCCGGCTGGCGCGAGCCCACGGAGGACGCGGACTTCTCGAGCTCTACCGCCAAAGGCTCGTTGGAGGCGGAGCGGGCTAAGGCCGCGGCCTCGGCGAAGAGCTCTGCGCCCGATCCCAGCGCCGGGGCTTCCGCGGCGGGAGCGTCGCCGGTCCCGTCGGCGGGGGGCCCGGCCGGGGCCTCGGCGGAGGGCTCCGAGGCCCCGCGCGCCATGCCTCCGGCATCGGCGGTCTTCACCGCCCCCATGTCGGTCACCTCGGTAGAGTTCATGATCTCCGCCGCCGCGGCGAGCGCCATGGGCGAGCCGGTCCGCCTCCCCTCCTCGGCGAGCTGGGCGGCCATGGTCAGCCTAGACACGGCGTCCGCGTTCTCCGACTGGGCTGGCTTGGCCGGGAAGGCCGTCTGCGCCCCGGCCGCGGGGGCGAGCGAGAGGGAGAGGGCGGCTGCGAGGCCCAGCGTGGTCAGGGCGGTCTTAAAGGTCATGGTCTTTCCCTCCTTAGGGTATCCCCCGCGCGGCCTGGCGGCCGGAGGCGGGCTAGGGCTGCGGCCGCGGGCCGCCGCGACATGCCGCGCGGCCCCGCGAGGCGTCTCGCGGCGGAAGCTCCGAAGGCACGTGCTGGTCCGAACATCCGCTCATTATATCCCTTCAGTCCGGAACATTCAAACTCTTTCGCGTCAGAATCGCCAGAAACTGCGGAAGCGGGCGCGATCGGCCGGGGCGACGGCTTGTAAATCCGTGATTCCCGCGCGATCCAGCGCCTCGGCTCAGGGCCGGGGCGCTGGGGACGCGGGTTCTTGGAGGGTTGGGCGGCCTTCGAACGGCCAGTGTCGGAACGGGATTGGGGTTAAGGGGGCCCTCCAGGGCCCGTTCAGGGATTTTCGGTGCGGGATTGCGTTCGGGGGGCGCGCGTGCGCCAGGGCCTTTCCTGAAGCCGCGCCTGAAGGCGGCGCGGCCGCGGAAAGGGCAGGGAAAGCTTTTCCCCGGGACTGCCTGGGTAGGCGGTGCGGCCTGGTTAGCTTTGACGGGGGGGATCGCCGGATCGGCCAGATTAGCCTGGAAGGTCGGGAACGGCTGGGCGCCTGTTCGTCTGGAAGGTCTCGTCCCGGGGCCCGGAAGCCCAAAGACGCTAGATCGTCGGCGGAAGAAATCCGTCGCCGGAGTGCCATGGAAAGCTGGGAAGGCCGGGTAGGCCTGGAAGGCCGGGTAGGCCTGGTAGGCCTGGTAGGCCTGGAAGGCCGGGGCTCGTCCCCCCCGGAAAGGGGCACGGGAACCAGAGGCGGATCCCCGCAAACAAGTAGCCTCGCGGGGAAATCTGGGACGGTTTCGCGGAAGCCATTGACGGGTGCGAGGAAACGGGTAAGGGGATCCCCCCGGACCCCGGTCCCGGACCCCGCCGCTGGCTCCGTGTCAGGGAAGAGCCCCGCGAAACGGCTTTCCAGGCCGCTTCCGCCGTCCCGTCCCGTCTCGTTTAGACGCTGGCTGAACGGTTTTAAGTGGGTAAGGCGTCCGGCCAATCCCCTGAGCATTGGTGCCGAGGCGCTCCGCAGGGGGAGGCGGGCGAAAGGCCGACGGGATAAATACCCAAGGCCCGGGGCTCGGCGGCGGCCCGCGGCCTAATTGGCCGCGGGACGGGCCGGCGAATCCGGGACGCGCGCTGGGCCTTTAGGCGCGTTTCCGCGGAAAAGGGCCAAGGCCTCCGGCCTTGGGAACTCCTGCGGTCCCCGCGGCCCGGCTTGGCGGCCGCGGCTTCCCCGGCCCTTCGCTGGCGCTTCCGCGACGCGCGCCGCCGGGAACCGGATAATTTGCCCGTCCGGGTCGCGCAAAATCTCCGCGCTGGAGGGGCTTCGCGACCGGGAAACCAGCTGGGGGCAGCCATTCAGGGAGCCGGAACATTCCGGGCAAGCCCGCCTTCGGCGGACAGCCCCGAATCCGCCCGCAGGGGTACGGCTTCTCGTTCTGAGTTACCGAGCGGGCCAAGGTGCCGAACGCGGCCTGCCTGCCACTACGGGGGAGGTCGTCTCTCGGGCCTCCGCATACTGCCAGAGCAATGGACGTGCCAAGGGCCTTAGAGGCGGCGCACCCCCGCCTCCGTAAGCGCGCCCGCCGGCCGGCCCCCGCCCTTCCGTTCCCGCGCTACCGCGAGCTTTTGAGGGCCTTCCGGCATTGCCGAACCAGCTCCGGAACCAGCGCTTTTCCTCCTCCTCGGAACCCGAACCGCCCCGCCGGAGACGGGACGCCAGCGGGAACCCGAGAGTATTAATCACGCGGAACCGAGAATACAAATTACCCTCGGCTGCCCTCCGCCTTGGAGGGAAGGCGCCCGCCTTGAAGGAAACCGCGCCCTGCTTGGCGCGGCAAGGCCCGGCCCGGCCAGGACGGGCCAAGGGACGCCCAAGAAGGCCAGAGCAGACCCGTTAAGCTCCGGGATGGCCGAGGCGGACTGCGGTTCCTTGCCGGAAGCGGCCATTTTACCCGAAAAGAGCCCCCCCATCATGCGCAACTGACCAACGCGCCGCGGATGGGTATCGCGTACACTTTAGGGCCAGTCGGGGCACGGAGCGGGACAGGACAGGGCGTGAAGGAACGGAACGCCGCGCTTGGCGGCTGAACGCCGGTCGAGGCCATCGAAGGCCGCCCGATGAGGCGGAAGAACTCTATCCGTTCACAGGCAGGCTCGCCAGGCTCCCGGGGGGAATGCCGACATGGATCCGAAGGGGGGCTGCCTTGAGGCTGCGGGGCGGCGATACGGAAGGCGAAGGAGAGTTCCGTGTGGCCGGGGCGCGCGGTCCGGTATCAGGAGGAAAGCAACCTGCTTCCCCGGATCCGTTCTCGGGCAGAAAAGGCAGGACCCCTGCGGGAATGCAGGCCCGGTGCCAGCGGGCACCTGGCCAGGGTTGGGTGACGCAGGGGGAGGCTGCCGGGAAACTGTCAGGCCATGTGGGGCGGGCCTGGTTTGGAATACTGTCCATAAGCCTGGAATTCAGCAAGACCCTTTAATGTCTACCAACAAGTCTACCAACAAGATGGACCTGGAAACCTTTCCTAACCTTCTCCCGAAAGGCCGTTTTACCACCCCTGTGAACGGATACGTGACCAGATACAAATGACGGAAAAGATAATCGGTTAGATGGTTTGACTTAGAGTGAACATGGAATTCCTACATCTGCTTTAGCAACTGAGCACACGGTTAGACAGAATAATCCTAACTTAAGGATTCTTCATTTTTATTAGGCTGGGACTTTTCGCATATGTTTATGGGCAGCTGTTTTCGTCTAAGAGGATAGTTGCTCATCTTACGTTTTACACCAAGGAAATTTTTAATTCCTCTTCTACATTGTTTCCAGAGCGCTTATGATATTTCGCTAAAAATATTCTTTTAATCTTTATCCATGTCTGGGGCAGGGGCTGGAAAAGCCGCAATTAGCGACAATAATTTTTTTGATAATCCTTACAGAATTTATCAAACTTAGTCGTTCTATGTCAATGTTTGATTGGAATGAAGTTTGGTTCATCAAAGCTCTAACGGTTAAATTAATCACGGGTAATCCCCAAATCTCTTGTTTTGCCAAATCAGTCTTTTTGATACTAATTATAGCAGGATTACCTTTCTTTGAAATTTTCAACTTTTTTATAGGTCCTTCC
>JAIRZX010000738.1 GCA_031267005.1 Deltaproteobacteria bacterium | reverse complement strand
GCTTCAAATTATCGCGAAAGGTTTCTCCTGCGCCGCGCGCCACTTTCCGGCATTTCGGGATTCCGCCAGCCCCTCCGGGCGTCGTCTTCAGAATTCCCAAAGCCCCAAGCGATTTTCCGCTTCCCCCACCCCTCCGCATGAGCGGGGCCCGTTGGCCCGCCGACCCAGCATGTTATTCTGCGGGCAAGATTCGGTGCACCAAAACTTAAACGGGTCCGGAGCCGCCCTGGGACGGGGGGCCGGACGGGCGCCAAGGCCGCGGAGGCACTGAGCGCCTTGACTGCCAACGGCTGATAGCCTTAAGATCAGGGTCGGCACCCCCTCAGCCCGAGGGAGCCGGAACGTGCCGCCCAGGGCCCCCTTCCCCCAGCGGGCAAGGGTCAAGGCCCGCGCCTGACCCAGGGCGGGTATCCATCCCCCAAACCTTCCCCGCCTTAGGGCCCGCGGCCCCCGGCCCAGCCAAAAGCCGGGCCGGCCGCAACGGCAAGAGACGCGAGACGCAATGATTCTCCACTGCCCCGGCTGCATGGCCAAGCTCCGCATGCCGGACAGATACCTCGACGGGGGGAAGGAAGTCTGGATCAAGTGCCCCAAGTGCGGGGAGCGATTCAGGCCCCAGAAGCCCGACCTGGACGGCGAGCTGGGGATTTCCGAACACGCCAGGGGCCCGGTGCCCGAACGGCGGAAGCAGGTCGAGGACATCCTGAGCCGCCTGGACCTGGACAAGATGGGAGGGCGCCGCGAAGCCGACTTCGAGCAGATGCTGGACGCGTTGCCGGTCGTCCCCGAAGTTCCCAAAAAGACTTGGATTTTTCTGGGGCTCACCGCCCTCATGGTGGCGGGCCTCCTGGGAGCCCTGGCATGGGTCTTCCACTCTTCGGGGGCGCCGTCGCCCCCGGAGACGCCGGCCGAGGCGCCGCCCCCGCCCGACTACGGCAGGGACCTTCTCCTGCCCGATCTCATGGCCATCCGCAGGGATCTCCTGCGGCTCCGCCACGTGGAGCGGCACATAGACTACAGGGGACAGGAGTCCCGCTTCTACAAGTATTACACCCCCATCCTGGCCCCCGACCTCTGCCAGGACATAACCGCCCTGACCCTCTGGTCCCCCAGGACCTCCGAAGGCTTCTCCCTGGAAGCCGAATGCCTGAACCCCCTGGACACCCCGGCCGTCATCGAGGTCCGCTGGGACCTCCACTCGGCCAAAATAAAGGTTAAGGGTCGCGACCAGACGGTCGAGCTCCCCCTGCCGCAGCCGGCGGCCCCCGCCGGGCGCGGCGGCCAAGAAGGCGGGGGCGGGGAAGAGTCCGGAGCCGCCGGAGACGGCGGCGGCGTAGGCGATGACGCCGAGCCCGGCGGGGACGGCTAGCCCGGGAACTCCGGGATCGGCAAACCGGTCACCTCCTTCCGGAAAGGCGCCGGGCGCCTTTCAGGCGACACGATACAGGGGGCTCCGGTCCCCCAATAAAGGATAAGCGCCGTGACGAAGAACAGCGAAGCACATACCGGCGCCCCCCGGACCCGACGGGCCGGTGCGAGGCCCGGCATCACCCTCGTGGAGCTCCTGGTGGTCATGGTCATCTCCCTCATCGTGACCGGGGTGGCCTTCTCCCTCTACCGCCTGAACGCGAGCTACTACCTGCGCGAGGACGCCTACCTCCAGCAGTACCAGAACCTCAGGGTGGCCCTGTACACCATTGGCCGCGACGTGCGCATGGCCGGGAACGGCTTCGCGCTCCTGGGCCCGGAACTGAAGCGGATGCAGGCCTATTCGAACTCCCGCGAGACGCTCAAGTCCTCCGGGAGCAGCCCCCCCTCCGAGATGACCGCCGTGGACGCCTGGTTCCAGCTCCCGGACGGCACCGGGGATCTGGGAGTCCGGGCGATATTCGGCGTGGACGGCGGCGAGACCGACCCGGACACCCTCACCGTCTTCCGCTCCGAGGTGGAATCCGGCAACCCCCTGGCCCGGGTCAAGTCTTTGACGGGCAACCGCATAACCCTCGACACCCCTGTGCTCAAGGAGGCGATAAAGTCAGGCGACATCATCGCCATAGGCTCCGGCTCCACCGGCGTAGTGCTTCGGGCGGGCACTATTACCTTTTCAGGCGACAGCACCACCGAGATACCGATAGAAACGGACCCGGAGGAAAACCGCTTCACCGCCCCGTCCCCGTACTTTCCTACGGATTTCCCCACGGAAGGCGCGTACGTCTACAACTTCAGGAACGTGGGGATAATCACTTACTACGTCGACAAGACCACCAACTCGCTCATGGCCGCCTACCACGACTCTACCCGGCACAACTTCGACGACGCGGCCGGGACCTCGGCCATAGTCGCGAGCAACATAGAGGATCTCCAGGTCTACTACTACCTTGACAACGAGCCGGTGGACTTCACCAAGACCTCGACCACGCCAGACCTTTCCGCCTCCAAACTAAACACGAGAAGGGTGAAGGCCGTCTCGGTGGGCCTGGAGGCCCGCTCGCCTTACGGGGACGGGCCCGCAAACAAGAGGAGGCCGGCCCTCTTCAACCGCGCCGCCGGGACGGACATCGACAACCGGATGAGGAGCGTGCTCATCGAAACCGTCTACCTTAGGAACTTCAACATATGAGCGCCCTGACCCGAAAGGCCCCCCGGGGCTTCACACTCATAGAGCTTCTGGTCGTGATCGCCATCGTCGGCATCCTGTCGCTCATCTGCTACCCCGCCATTTCGAGGCTGGTCCCCAACCAGAGGGTCTCCTCCGAGGCGAAGCAGGTGGACGCGGTGATGCAGAAGGCCAGGCTCAGGGCGGCCACCGCCCAAAGGCCCGTGCGCGTGGTCCTGAACTGCTCCGCCTCGCCCTGCTGGGTGGAACTCCAGGCCGCCGTCTACACCCTGGCCTCCGTCACCTCCTGGGCCGCCGAGCCGGGCTCCCGCCACTTCTTCGCCGAAGGCGTGGCGATAGCCAACTGGAGCGCCGATTACGAATTCGACGGCGCGTCGGCGGCCCCCCTCGGGGTCCGCTACGCCATCTTCATGCCGGACAGCCGGGTCTTCTCCGACCCCAGGCCATTCGACCTGTTCTTCTACCACGGCACGCAGACGGAACCGGACAAGAACGGCTGGCGCCTCACGGTGGGCTCGGACTCGGGGAGGGTTAACACCCGCCGCGAGACCCTGACGGTGGCGTCCACCCCGCCCGGCCCGCCCATCCCCTAGAGCGAGCGAAGGAGAGGATAATGACCGAGATGAACGCGCGAAAGGGGCGGCCGTCCCCGCAACCGGCCCTCGGGGGGACCGGCGCTTCCCGGATGCTCCGGCCGGCCCGCAAGGGGCCCGGGGGCGCCAAGGGAGGCTTCACGCTGGTGGAGGTGCTGGTGACCATCGTGGTCATCGCCTTCGGATGCCTGGCCGCGCTCCTCATGCAGTCCAACGCGCTCAGGAGCAACACGATGTCCGACAACATGACGGTCGCGACCTTTCTCGCCGAGTCCGAGATGGAGAGGCTGAAATCCCTCACCTTCGAGGAGATGACCGCCGAGATAGGGGACCGCGGGCCCGACGCCACCTGGTGGGCGGACCGCATGAACCAGGTCTGCCCGACGACCACCCCGGAAACCTGCCAGGCGAAATACCCGTTCGAAATGCAGCTCAGGTACTTCTCCCGGTACCCGACCAACTACAGCAACATGGCCGAGGTCTCGGTCGCCTGGCGGGACAACACCGGCAGGCACACCGTCAACAACGCCGCCGTCATGACGGATCTCTCCTTCTGAGGCGGCCACTCGCCAGCGCGCTCCCGGACGCCGCGCCGGAAGCGGGCCAGAACGCAAAGCACGAAAGCCGGAGGACCGACGGCCATGACCGAGAAGTGCGTAAAGCCTGAATTCCCAGCCAGCCGTAAAGGCGCGAAAGACGGGCTCATCCTCGCCTTCGCTTTGGGCATACTGGTGCTCATGGCCCTCATGGGCATTGTAATACTCTCCAACACGCGCACGGAGATGAACATAACGGCCAACAACCGCCTGGGCCGCGAGGCTTTCAACTCCGCGGACGCCACGGCCCGCATGGCCACCTTCCTCACCCTGGCGCTCTTGAACCCCAGGACCGACAACATAGAGGACGTCATAACCTCCGGCACCACCATCTCGCCCGCGCCGCGCTACCCCGTCTACGTCTGCCTGCAGCCCAAATTCAACCTCGAGGACCTGATAGACGAGGCCACCAACTTCGACTACGTCAAGAGGTACTCGGAGACCGGAGCGGGCTCCTCTACGGCGTCGCCCCACATCGTCTTCAAGCTCGGCCCCTGCGACAACTCTAACTCGCGCGAGGTCGCCAACGCCGTCGTCAACCTGGAGACCTACAACCTCATCCCCGACGGCATGGGCCTGGGGACCGGCGATCCCAACGACTCCTCCAGCGGCCCCCGGCTCCAGGTAGGGGTGGTGGTCTCCGTTAACGCCAAGACCAACGAAGCGGTGCATATGGGGGCAGACGATCCTAACTCCATCATCACCATCATGTACCGCAACTACATGAACTAGGCACCCACCGTCAACTCCCGCGCCGGCCTCGGCCTCTCGGCCTCCTTTTCGCCCGCGCGGGGGAGGCCTCCCGCGTCCCGCCCGTTCTGTCTCCCGTCCCGCCCCCGCCCTCGCCCGCCGTATACAGTCTGTCCGCCCTGCCCCCCCCCGCCTCCATTTCCGCCCGTTCCGCCCGCCACTGATCCCCCTCTTCCTCTTCCTTATTGACCCCACGCCAATACAGCGCCGCCGCCATCTCACGCTCCCGTTCCGCGCGCCAGCGCACCTCCCCGCCTCATGTTTCCCCGCTTTCCGCCCGCAAACGATCCCTCCAGCCTCACCTTCTCCGTCCCGCCAGTACACCCTCCCCGCCTCCTCTTCCCTCCTTCATCCCGGCAAATACGCCGTCATCCCGGCAAATACGCCATCCCCGCCTTTTCTTCTTTCCGCGCGTAAGCGGGCCTTCCCTTCTCCTCTTCGCCCCCTCTCTACCGTTTTCCGCTCGTTCCGGCCATTAACGCGCCGTCCCGCTTTCCTTCAGCGCCCTGATCCGGCGGAAACCTTCCCTTTGCCCGCGTCTCCGGTTCTTTCCCCCGATGCCCCTCCCCCGGCCTCGCGGATGCCATTTTCATCCCCATCAACTTCAGGCGCGGGCCAAGCTAACCGGTTCCCGACCCGCAGTTTTCCACGTCGCGGCCAGTCCGGCAAGCGCCGTCGCTTGAACGGCGCAACGCGAGCGGCGCAGCGCGGGATCGCGTAATCAGCCTTCAGCATGCCTCTGGCCTCTTGCCGCCCGCCATGTAACCGCTCACGGGATAAGTTGGGTTGCCGGAGTCTGTGCGGTGGCCATGGACACCTTAAGGGGGGGGCATGGCTCCAGTTGCGACCCGGTGACCCCAGCTTCCGGCGAAGCCCAAGCTAACTTGAACGCTAGAGGGGCTCTAAGACAATCAAAGGCGAAACAGAGGATATAATACTTGGTTCCACTAAGAAAACCCTCCCCTCTCACCCGCCCGCATTTCCAACCCAGAGAGTGCCGGCAAACCAAACAAAACGCAAATGGCTTTGATTGTACATATAAGATCGCGGGCTAAATGGTGGCCGGTCCTGTTCCAGGCCGGAGCCGATCTTCTGGCAGACGAGGAGGGGGACGCCGCGAGCGGGGGGAGATAGCCAGAGACCTGGTGGGCGGGGTGGTCATCTCGCTTGGGAAGGGATACTTCGTTGGTGAGAGCTGGGTTTCACAGTGGAATCAAAGCTTCCTCGCGGAGGCGGGGACGGCGACGCTCATGCCCCCGCTGGACGGCTATCTGCGCTGCGCCCAGCTGGCCCGCGCTCTGGGACGGGGAGCGCTGGCTCGCCGAAAAGTACCCCTGGCGCCGCTAAGCGAATCCGCCGCCTTGAGGCTCCGCGACGCCCCGCGCTCCGGGGACCCATCGGCGAGGGCCATGGGCGCCACGGCGGCCTGGCCGGGCTTCCCGGAGCTCCCCGGGGCGGCCTCGGAGCTGGCCGCTGCCGTCCGCGCGGACGCCTTCCCGGACGGCGCCCTGGCCGGCGAGGCGCGCCTGGACTGGGACTTCACGCGGGAGGCGCCCGCGTCGGCGCCCGCCTCCGACGCCCCGGCGGTCCACGCGGCGAGCCATTTCAGGCTGGACCCCGCGAACCCGGAGAACACGGCGCTCCTCCTGGGGGACGGCGCGGGGTTGAGCCTCGGGAAAATAAGGTCCGTCGGGAACCCGGACTTCCGGGGGCTGGACCTGCTGACGCTGTCCGCCTGCGACGCAGCCTCGGGCGAGGGCGGGGGCGAAGGCGGGGATGCGGAGAGCTGGGGGAGGCGGTTCAGAGGGCCGGGGCCTCGGCGGCGCCCGCGACCCTGATGCCTGCGGCCGTCCTCTCGGCCCCGGAACTCATGCGGGAGTTCTACCGCCTCCGCGACGTGGAAAAGCGGGACAAGGCCGAGGCGCTCCGGGGGGCGCAGCTCAAAGCCACGCGCGGCGGCCCCGGGGCGGGTGGTCCGGGAAGGCGGCCCGCGGCCGGGGGACAGCGGCTCACGGCCTTGAGCGCCGCGGGAGAGTCAACGCTTGGGAGCTCCTTCCGCGAAGGCCCGCAGCGGGAAGGCGGGGGCTTCTCCTACCCGTTCGACTGGGCGCCGTTCGCCGTCATGGGCAGTTGGAGGCAAAAGGGCCATCCCGAAGCTGGCCATCCCGCGGGATGCGGCGCCGCGCCCCACCCGGCTTCTCCGGGGGACGCGGCGGGCGGGCGCTTGAGGCCGCAGGGCGGGCCCGTGGGCCCCTCAGTCGCCGGCACGGATATTCCCCAGCCCAAGCTTAAGAAATATCGGATTTTATCTGATAATTCCAAGGGGTTAGCCTTGATAATTAAGTCCCTTGTTCCTCCGGGGACTCTAAAACTGCGCCGTTCTCATCCAGGGAAAGGCGGAGTGTTTAAGGTCCGTCAGCCCCACGACGCCGCCCCGGCCGTCCCGAGCGCCCCGGGCCGCCGCCGTCGCGGCCTGTCCCCCGACGACTGCGGCTCCGGCGCCTCTCCGTAAAGATTCACCCCACGACAGCCGGAGGCGGCCATGAGGCGGCCGGGGTGAGGGAGGCGGCCCCGGCGGGCCTTCTTGAAGTTGTGCCGCGCGCGGCCGGCGGGCCCCGCGAGGCCTGACGGAGCGCCTGTCCAGCCACAGGTCGGCGGCGAGTTTGCCGTGCCGCTTGCGGGGTATCCGTTAACAAGGTAGACGACCGCCTTACCACCGCCCCCCAGGTCTCAGGCCGTGCGCCGGACAGCCTCCCACTGCCTCAGGACACCATCTCACTTACACCAGGAACGCCATCCCCTGCCTCAAGATACCCTCTCGTTTCCACCAGGAACGCCATCCCCTCCAACAGGACTAGGCCTCCCGCCTGCCTGAAGATCGACTCCATTCTGGCACAGGACAGCCCCCTCCTTGTGCCCAAGAACGGATACCCAGGAATCATCCGCTCAGGGCGGAGCAGTTACTGCCAGGATCTTGCAGGGCGTCGAATTCCAAGAATTGACGCTGCCTGAACCGGAAAAGCCATTTAGCATCCACCCCGACCGTGAGGCAGCCTCCATCTTCATTTTAGCCAGCCACCCCCACCGTGAACGGATACCACGCCACTTGCGGGATACCAACGGACAGCATCCCCCCCCTCCAAAAACCAGCGGGCTGACTGCCGCCAAGGGAGCAAGGCAAAGCGGGGTTCGCATCAGTCAGCCACGAGCCTGCCCGCCTGCTCCCCTTGAGCCTCGGCCTCCGGAGGCGCGGCGCCCGATCCTCCCCGGGCTCCGTCACCCCCACGAACCGGCCCAAAGAAACCGGGGACCGGGGCGTCCAGGATAACCCGGCTTCTGGCCAGGCATCCCTGCGGGTCCGTTACGGGAACCGGTCCCATGAACTGCCGCCGTTCGACTCGACGCTCAGTCGCCCCGCCCTCCGGGACGCCGCCGAAACCCAGCCGCCGCCAGGATCGAAGCGTAAACGAGAAGCGCCTAAACCGACAACTTGGCACAACTTGGCAGCAATTTGACATTGTTGACACTCTTTGGGCGGCCTCTAAAGGCCAAACAGTCCAGTCTCGCCGCTGCCGCTAGCGGCCAACGGTCCATGTAGCGTCCTCCGCGTCCGGCGGGACTGCAGCGGCAATAATTCATTTTCAGCGTCCTTCGAACTGGCCAAAACGCCATGCCGGTAACTGTTTCGATATTTCGTTTAGGCAAAGGCTATTCAAAAATTTTGTATTAGGCCTCCATCGCATTGTTTTACATGAAATATCAATGTTCATGGAATAATTTTTCCAAAGGTTTCCAACCATGCCGCAGGAAAACTCGCTCCCGGACATATTGGGCATCAAATAAATTTTCGCCCGTCAAGCTCGTACGCTCCAAAGAGCACCTTTCCCCCTTTCCGGATCCCGGACCTAACTGGTTCCTTAATTGCCGCCGAACAAAAACATCTGTTGGTCCTGATCAATTATGATTCAATTGAAATTTTATTTTATTTTTCTTGCTGCAAGTCAATTTATAGTTTGAAATAAAATAATTATTTTATATAATATTAATCATGCGAGCAGTCCATCCCGACTCTCGTCAAATGGTTCGGAAATCTCTAGTCGCAACTCTGCCAAGGACTTAATAATTTAGCCGTCACACCAGGCAATTTTTTTATTGTTGCCATAATCTATCAAATTTTCTAACTGTTTAGTAAAGCCGGATCCATTAACGTAAAAATTTGCCGACATGGCAAATATGTCATATTAGCGATGCCCTTTGCTGCAAAAGGCTTTGCGCCATAAATGAAAACCGCTCCCGCAACCGGATGCGCCGCAACGGCGCAACTCGGCAGCCAACGCGTCCGGCACGCGCGGAGAAACCAAATGGAGTTCGGTTCCGCAGCCGCCGTTTTCCCAACGACCGCTTGCCGCAAAATATATGCCGACTCCCCCGCCGAAGCGAAACCGAGGCCTGGATTGCCCGGAAAGACGGCATGCCCCCCGGCTCCGGCCCGTCCGCCGCCCGACTGGGCGCGCGGCGCAACAAAAGAAAGGCCGCCAACATGACCTCCTGCACGACAAGGGCCCCCCGCCGCCCCGCGCGGGTCCGCCAGCCGTCGCTCCTCCCAAGCCCCTGCACGGCCTCGCTCGCCGCAGCCGCGGCCGCTACCGCCGCGCTTTTAGTGGTCCTCCTGCTCGCCCTTTTCGCGGCGCTTCTGTTCGTTTTCGCCGCCCCCGCCGTAAACTTGCCGCCCCCGGACACGCCCTTACGCGATGCAAGACCGTCCGAAATCCCGTCCGGGGACTTGCGGCTTCCTTACCATGCGGCCCCCGCTCGCCCATGTTCGATCCCCTTGCCGCGCGGCTGACGCGCATCCGGCGCGGACTGCGGCGGCGTCTCGCGCGCCCGGCTTGGGCCCTCCCGTTCCGCGCCGGTTTTCCCCCGGCGGCGCTGGCTCCTTCCTAGGCGGCGCGACCCGCCACAGGTTAAGGTTTGCGCCGCGCGGCGGCCCGTCCCAGGCAAGTTCCGTTCATGGCCCCGCGCGCTGGAGCTAGATCGCGCTGACGTCCGGATTCCCGCCACAGTCCCGCGAAGGCTGAGCGTTCCGCCCCGAAAGCCGCTCGTCCGAGAGGCTTCCGCTTCAAAGCGGGATCAACGGGACCGTAAGGCAACGCGCGCGCAAGCCATGCCAGTTCCAGCCCGGGTTCCCTCTCAGCCGCTTCGTTCCCTCTATCCCGATCCCGCTTGGAGAAAAGGACGAACTGACCCCCAAACGAGACTTCCAGCGAGGATCCGAAAGCCTAAACGTCCGCGAGCCCGCGTTCCCTAACCGCTTGATTCGAAATCGGCTCGCGCCAAACCTGCAACAGCCGTTACTGAAACTTCTGGGCGCCCGGAAACGCCTTCAAGCGGGAGGGGGCACGCGCCTTGCCCGGCGAGGGGCCTTCCGGTACGCCCCGCCAGCGTTTCCGGCGGCCGCCCGAGCAAAGGCGAGAGCCGCGAAGCCCCAGGCTGAACCTGCCTTCCTTCGCGAAAGACGTCCTCTTGCAAGCGGGCGGACCGCCTGTTAAAGTTCCCGATCGGTTCATGTCCCGCGAGGGACCCGCCGCCCCGGCGCAACGGCCTTGCCGGAAGCTTGCCGCCAACTAAGTTGGCATTATTTTAATGCCGAGTTGGCGCAAGTTTTGCATTGAGTACCTTTAGCCTATTGCCGTCACCCGCGCGCCGGGCGTGCGGCTCCGTCCAAAGCCGGGCTTTCCCCCCTAACCCCTATTTTACGGCCTCAACCGGCCCCTTACGGCCTTTTATTGGCGTCCCCGAGGACGCCAGCCCCGGTTATCGGCGTCCCCGAGGACGCCTGCCCCGGCCGGCGCCGTTCGCCAGGCCCCCGGCTCCCGCCCGCGCCCAGCCCAGCCCCCCGCCAGAGCGGGGCAGGCCGGGCCCTTGCTGGCCGGCCCATCCCCCGGGCCCGCACCGCTTACCCCACTTAACCCCCGCGCCGGCCGCGCTCCCCCGCGGCGGCCGCGGGACCGAATTCACGAGGTGGCCAAATGACAACACAGCACTCCGGCACCAACAGCGCGCCCATGCCCGACCGGAATGCACGGCGCCCCCGCGCCGGCGGCCCCGCGGCGCGGCCCCGCGCAACCGCTTTCGCCGCGGCCGCGGCGGCCGCCCTCTGGCTGGCCGCGCATGGCGCCGCCCTCGCCGCCACCTCCCCCGACAAGCTCAACTACCGGGCCAGCCCCGTCATGAGCGCCGGCAAGACCGTGCCCAGGGTGCTCCTGGTCCTCTCGAAGGACCACAAGCTGTTCCAGCAGGCCTACAACGAGCTCACCGACGTCGACGGGGACGGCAGGATCGACACGGGGTTCAACCCGTCCGCGCAGTACTACGGCTACTTCGACAGCTTCAGCTGCTACAGGTACGTCGGCACCCCCGTCAACGCCGCCAATTCGGCCGGGTACTTCCAGAGGGCAGGGGCCACCAAGGACGACCAGTCCCAAAACGCGCTGGACAGCGCCAGGCCGACCGCGGTCAGGGACGCCAACATCGCCGCCGCCAGGGCGGCCCACTACAAGACCGGGGAAAAGATAGGAATCTGCAACGACTCCCATGCCACCGAGGGCGGGACCTTCAGCGGCAACTGGCTGAACTACGTGACGGCCACCCGCATGGACGTGGTCCGGAAGATCCTCTACGGCGGCTTCCGCCTGACGGACACCAACGTCGCCTCCAACGGGGCCGCCGGCCGCACGGTGCTCCAGAGTTCCCAGGTGCCGCGCGACGCCCACGTCTGGGGAACCGACGTGGTCTCGGACAGCCGCTGGGCTTCCGAGACCGCGATGACCAAGTACTACGACATCTCCAAGTACACGCCTTACCCCAAGCCAGCCAGCGGCACGGCGCACTTCTTCGCGCGCACCAGGAACAATACCAGCGCGGCGGCGTTCCCGGTAGTCGAGTACATCCTGAACGCCGGAACCTCCCACTTCAAGGACAACATCAACAGAACCGGCGTCGGCGGCCGTTACTTCGACTGGGTATACAACGACGCCCCCAACCCGTCCTCGGCCAACCTCGCCAACCCGGGCGGCGTCATAAAGACCTTCACGGTGCACGTGGAGGTCTGCGCCAAGGGCAACACCGGCGAAGGCGAGGGATGCCGGGCCTACCCCAACGGCAACCTCAAGCCAGCCGGGCTCCTGCAGCAGAACGGCGAGAACGCCCAGATGCTCTTCGGGCTCCTTACCGGCTCGTTTTCCCACTCCGCCGAAGCTACCGCCGAGACCACCCTCGGCGCGAACACCCGCCGCAAGGGAGGCGTCGTCAGGAACCACATAGACGACCTCTCCAAATCCATAGACCTCGACACCGGCCTGTTCACGGCCGGAGGCCTCATCAGGAACATAGACTCGCTCACCATCGCCGGCAACCCCACTCCGACGGCCACCGGCTACGGCTCGGCTATAAGCTGGGGCAACCCGGTCGGCGAGATGCTCTACGAGGCGGTGCGCTTCCTGGCCCGCCACGCGGAAGGCGCCGGGGGAACGACGCAGCCCACCGCCGCCTTCCTGCCGACCGCCGAATCCACCTACAACTCGTCCAACCAAGCCCCTTACCTCAAGACCTGGGCCACCCTCACCGCCGTGCCGGCCGCCGACTGCGCGAAGCCAGTCATCCTCCTCATAGCCGAGGCGGACAGCGACTACGACGGCGACACGGCGGTGAACACGGCGGGGGGCATCAACCGCCCGCTCCTGGGCACCCTCCCCTCCTCCTTGTCCACGGCGCTCCCGAGCTCCTTCGACATGGCGACCTACCTGGACAAGATAACCGCCAACGAGAGGCTGGCCACGTCCGCGAGCAACCGCAACTATTTCTACGCTAACGGCCCCCTGTCCGACTGCATGCCCAAGGCCCTGACCTCGCTCTCCCAGGTCAAGGGGCTGTGCCCCACCCTCCCCTCCTACGAGGGCACCTACAGCTCCGCGGCGGTCGCCTACTACGGGCACACCCACAACTTCGGGGTCCCCGGCTCCTCCGAGCAGTCGCTCGACATCTACGCCGTCACGATGACCGGGGCCTTCCCCCCCCTGGAATTCCCCGTCTACAACTCGAACGGCACGGTGAACAAGAAGATAACGATCATCCCCGGCGCCATGAGTAGCAGGGACGGGGCCACCACGGTCGGCCGCATCCTCGGGATGCTCAACTACTTCATCCTCGACTGGCAGACCGACAGCCGCGGCACGCCCTACCACGTGAAGCTCAAGGTCAACTTCGAAGACGCGGCCCAGGCCCAAGACAAAGGCTACGGCAGCTCCGACTGGGATTCGGATCTCCTGGTCGAGTACACCGTCGATCTCGTGAGTTCGTCCAAGCTCGCCAAGAGCGGCACCGAAAGCTTCGCTTCCACCAACGCCAGGGTCGCGGGGGCGCTTAAGGTCAAAACCGGGACGTATTGGAGCTTCAAGACTCCCTACGACCGGTCCTTCACGGTCGAGCCTTCCGACGTGGCCGGGCTCGTCGTCGCCACGTGGAAGTCCATGAACAGCGCAGGCGTCAGGATGATGGGCGGCTACACCGTAAGCGGCTCCACCCGCGACGGCACCTACATGGACGTCGGCCACAACGGCGGGGAGCCTTATTACGCCACGCCCCCCACCTGCAACTGGCCGTCCGGCTACGGGGGGGCCACGTCCAACAACGGCACCGGCTGCAAGGTCGCCTTCGGGAACTCCCCCGGCATGTCCAAAGGCGACGCCGCGAACCTGAAGATGTGGAGGACCTTCGAGTTCAGCTCCAACGCCGCCGCGGCGGGCGAATACCTGCCCGGCCCGCTGTGGCTCGCCGCCAAGTACGGCGGCTTCAACGACTTCAACCGCAACGGCGTGCCCGACGCGGGCGAGTTCGAGGGCCCCGACGGGGTAACCCCCCGCAACTTCTTCCAGGCCACCAACATCGCCGAGCTCCCGCTCCAGCTGGAGACCGCGTTCAGGGACATCGCCCGCTCCATAAGCACGGGGACCGCTACCTCCTCCTCCGTCGACACCATCCTGGGCGGCGGCGTGTCGGTCCAGACGGTCTACTACCCGCTATACCAAAACCCGGAAAACTCCAACCAGCCGCCCATATCTTGGGTGGGAAGCGTCTACGGGCTCTTCGTCGACAAGTACGGCAACTTCCGCGAGGACTCCGACAGGGACGGCATGCTCACCGTGGCCAACGGCCAATCCGGGGGGACCGGCGACTACATACTCACCTTCAACAGCCAGTCCATTGAGCCCGAAGTGAAGCCCGGCTGCTACGAGTTCGGCGACTTCATCAGCCGCTGCTACGACCCGATCGGCACCAACAACCCCAGTCTCTTCGGCGACGGCAGAAGGCACCCGAAGACCCTCCAGTCCATAGCCCCGCTTTTCGACACGGGCAAGTGGCTGATGCGCCTCCCCTCCGCGAAGCTGGCCACGGGCACGAGGCCCGTTAACACCGTCGCCGCGATTACCGACGGGCGCAGGAGGATCCTGTACGGGAAGCCGGCCACCTTGACCAGGCCCTCGCCCGAGATGGGCCTCTTCAACACCTCGTCCGAATCGCTCGCCGAACTGACCGGGCTCATGCTGCACGACAACTGGCAAGACAGCCTCCCCGGCGTGGCCGACAAGGCCACCGCCGCCAGGCACCTCGTGGAGTGGATAACCGGCATTGAGAAAAGCGCCATGGACTGGCGGAGCCGCACCGTGGGCGACCCTTGGGGCAACAACGTCGACCCCGGCGTCTGGAGGCTCGGAGACGTGATAAACTCCAAGCCCATCCTGGTAGGCGCCCCGCAGTCGAACTTCGACATCCTCTACGGCGACCGGAGCTACACTAGGTTCAAATCCGACAATTCCAACCGCCGGCAGATGGCCTACTTCGGGGCCAACGACGGGATGCTGCACGCCATAAACGTGGGCTTTTACGGATCTCTCAGAAACGGCCAGGTGGAGTTCCAGGAGGACGACGGGGTCCGCAAGGCCCACGAGCGGGGGGCCGAGGTCTGGGCGTACATTCCGACCTCCGTGCTGCCTCACCTGCGCTGGCTGCCCGACCCGCAGTACTCCCACGCTTACTACGTCGATCTCAAGCCGCTCGTCAACGACGTGAAGATCGACGGCGAGTGGCGCACGGTCCTCCTGGGCGGGCTCCGCCTGGGCGGAAGGCCCATCGAGACGCCGGATCCCGCGAAGGCCGGCGCTGAGCACTACTACTCCGAAATATTCGCCCTCGACATAACCGACCCCGAGAGCGACCCCAAGCTCCTGTGGCGCTACAGCTCCCTCCAGATGGGCCTCACGGTGGGGCTGCCCAGCATAATCTCCCACGATGGGAAATGGTACGCCGTGATCCCCACGGGCCCCGTCACCGACACCCCGGTGGCGGCGTCCGCTCCCGTCAAGGCGTACGTCCAGTTCGGGGCCGACTCGCCCTACGAGGCCTACAGCAACCAGAAGGCGAGGCTCATAATCCTCGACGCCGAAAACGGCGTCCCGGACTCGGCCAACGACACCGCCGGGTACCTCACGGTCCCCGAGGACAACAGCTTCTTCAACAACCCCTTCCTGCCGGTCGCCCAGAAAAGGGTGACGCCCTGGTCCAACCACGCGCTTTACTACGGGCTCACGGTCTCCCAAGAGCACGATACCTGCATAGACTCCGGGGCGGTCTACCGTCTCCAGACCGTCAATCCGGACGGGACGCCGCTTCCCGTGGCCGGCTGGAAGATTAAGAAGCTTTTCGACACGGACGCGCCCGTGACCGGCGCGGTGAACGCCACCTACGACTCCTCCAAGAACCTCTGGGTGCTGTTCGGCACTGGCAGGCTCTGGAACGTCAAAGACGACGTCCCGCCCTGCACCCGCGCGAACACCGCCGCCTGCAAGGCGAACCACCGCCACTACATCTACGGCATCAAGGAAGAGCTCAACATCGACGGATACATGACCTTCAGCGACCGCACCCCAGAGAAATCGAAGCTCCTCGACTTCTCCAACGCCGCGGTGTACTCGGGAGGCGTCGTCACGGGCCTCTCCGCCCAGGCGGGACTCACCCTCACTTCAGGCGGCACCTCCGGCTATAACCAGCTGGAAGCCGCCACCAGGAGCCCCGGTTCCATCGGCTACAGGAGGGCTCTGGATCTGGGGAAGATCGCCTACCCGACCCTCGACAACTTCGAGCTCATCGTGACCCAGCCCAAGCTGGTGCCCCTGGGCAACGGCAGGAGCCTCCTGGCCTTCACCAGCTTCTCCCCCAGGGAAGCCGGCTGCGGCGACTTCGGAGACGGCTACCTTTACCTGGTCGACACCTTCACCGGCCTCCCCGATCCCGGGACTCGGCAGCTGTTCACCGACGACGCCCCGCCCGACAGCTCCACGGCGCCGCAGGGCGCCAGGGTCACTGGCGGGCTGACCACGGGCAAGGGCACCCCGACCGAGGCCTTCGTAATCTCCTCTTCGGCCGGCACGACCGTCTCGGCCTCCGCCCCCGACGCGAGCACGACCTCCATCTTCATACCCTCCGACGCGGCCGGCATGAACCGCCTCACCGCCTGGAGGGAAGTGTTCGACTCCGTCTTCGCGCTTACCAAAGAGATAATGTCCGACGGCCTTTAAGACCTCTAAGCGATTCGTCCCCTCCCCGGCGCCCCGGGGCGTCTGGCGGACGCCCCGGGGCCGCCCTCCGCAACCCGCTTCCCGTAAGGGGCGGCCTCCATGAGGCCGCCCCTTTTTTTATGCCCGGCGCGGGCAGCGGCATGGCATTCAATCTCCCTGCCGGGTTCCCGCCGCCCCGGCCGCCCTTCCCTTCGGGGTCTCCGCGCCGCCAGCGCGCACGAAAGTCCCCCTCCTCCCCCCGGAGAGCCCTCTTAGGCGCCCCCCCCCAAGCGCGGAGACGAATGCCTTGAGCCTTTCGGGGGACAAGGCGCGCGGCACGGGCGGGCGCTGGGGAAAGACCTGGATCGCGCGGTACGTCCGGGGACGCGGTACGTTCGGGGACGCGCGGGCGCCCTCCGGAAACGCCGCCCCCCGCATCGCGCCCAATGGAGGGCCAAACCCCGAAAAGCGCCGCCCGCAAACCCCGAAAAGCGCCCGCTAATTGAGTTTTGAACCCGCATGGAGTTACAATCTGTCCGCCTCCGCGATTTTGACACTCCGGGCGGCCCAAGCCGCCCGCGCCCGGCCCGCCGCAGGGCAGCGCCGTCGAAAGGGGCAGCGACATGTTCTCCACGACCCGCCGAGGATCGGCTTTCCACCGCCTCTCGCCCGCCGCGAAGGCGGCTCTCGCGGCGCCGCTTCTGGCCCTCCTGTGCGCAATCCCGCCGGGCGGGGCCTCGGCGCAGGTCCCGCTCCCCTCCGGGCCGGACAAGCTCGAGTACCAGGCCTCGCCCTTCCAGGCGACCGCGCAGGTAGCGCCCCAGGTCCTCATAGTGCTCTCGAAGCACATCCAGATGTTCGGGCAGGCCTACCCGGGCATCCTGGACATGGACGGGGACGGGCGGGCGGACACGGGCTTCAACCCGGGAGTGGAGTACGTGGGCTACTTCGACAGCCGGTCCTGCTACGGCTACGTGGGGACGCCCTACAAGGGGCTCTTCGGGGAATACGCCGCGGGCGACGCGAACGGCTACTTCGCGAGGGCCGGGGCGGCCGCGCCCGACGACCCGCCCGCGGAAATCAAGGCCGCGAGGCCCAAGGGGCTTCCGGAGTACGTCATATCCCCGCGCTCGGCCACGGGCGTCTGCCGCGGGATCAGGCTCTCCGGGGCCGGGACCTTCAGCGGGAACTGGCTCAACTACATCTCCACCAGCCGCATGGACGCCGTGAGGAGGATCCTCTACGGCGGCGCGAGGGACACAGACACCGCGACCGAGACCTACCTGGGGGGTTCCTTCGTTCCCCCGGACTCCACCGTGTGGGGATCCGAAGTGCGCTCGGACGACACCTGGGGGGAGGTTACCCCCTTTTCCGCCTACTTCGACATATCCAAGTTCACCCCCTACGGCAAGCCCAAAAGCAAGAAGGCCCACTTCTTCGGGAGGGGCTCCGATCTCGCCCTGGACACGCGCTTCCCGGCCGTGAGGATTCTCCTGGACGCCGATCTCTCCTCGATAAACGTGGGGGGGGAGGACGGCGTGGGCCAGAAGGTGACGGCCACCCAGCCTTACGGCCGCTACTGGGACTGGGTGCTCGTGAACCGCCCCCTTCCCGACGACAAGGTCTTAAAGCCAGCGGCGCGCACCGGCGTGCGGGTCTTCCGGATCAGGGTGAAGGCCTGCGTCCCCGGGAACATCGGCGACGGCGAGGGGTGCCTGCGCTACCCGGGCCCCACCGACTCGGCCGACGACGACGTCTGGAAGCCCTCCGGGCTCCTGCAGAAGTACGGCGAAGGGCCCGGGGCCATGGAGTTCGGCCTGATGACCGGGGGATTCGGCCCCACCATCCGCACCGAAGGCGGAAAGCTCCGCAACCACGTGGGGCCGGTCACGGGGACGCCGCCTTTCGCGCCGGGGGCCTTCGTGCCGCCGGTGAACGCCCGCACGGGCCAGTTCCTCGCGGGGGGCCTCATCAGCAACATGGATCTTTTGAGGATAGCCGGGCGCGACAACTCGATAGACCCGCGCACCTGGGACGGGGCCCGCTACTACAACGAAAACAGCTGGGGCAACCCCATGGGCGAGATGATCTACGAGGCGGCGCGCTATTTGGCGGGCGCCCCCGCCCCCTCGCCCAGGTTCTCCTCCGAGAGGGACCAGGACACCCCGGGGAGCCCCATACTCTCGCTCACGTCCTTCGACAGCGGCCCCAACTCCTGGAACTCCGGGCGCCCCTCCTCCCCGGCCGCTTTGTGCCCGAGGCCGGTGATACTGCTCATAAGCGACATCACCACGGACTGGGACGGGGACGGCATGGGGAACGATTTGGACCTCCGGCCCGTGTGGGGCCGCCCGGGCGGCGGCTTTACGCCCTCGGACCTGCCCGACGTCTTCGACGCGGAGAAGTACCTTGAAGCTATAACCGGCCTGGAAGGGCTCGACCGCTCGGGGGCCGTCAAGTATTACCACTCGACCGGCACGTCCGACAGCTGCTCGCCCAAGGCCCTGACCAAGGGCCTTTCCGGGGTGAAAGGCGTGTGCCCCAACGCCCAGAGCTCGATGGGCACCTACAGCGCGGCGGCCGCCGCATACTACGCGCACACCCACGACTTCAACCGCTCCGAGGCGACTGGGCGCTCCGCCTCGGGCGTGGACGTCTACGCCGTCACCATGAACCCGCCATTCCCCGAGCTGGTGTTCCAGGTGAAGGATTCCGCCGGGCGCGAGCAGAAGCGCATCTCCATCCTCCCCGTGAACATTTCCGTCCTGGTGCCCGGCTACCCCGAGATGGGCTTTTTGAACTACTTCATCCTGGACATGGACGCCGACCGCAAGGGCACGGTGTTCAAGTCCACTGTGAAGGTCAACTTCTCCGACAGCCTGATGGGGGGCGACTGGGAGGGCGACGGGCAGGTCACCTTCACGGTGGATCTCCTTACCGACTCCGCCACCCCCGCCGAGATGCGCGAGACGGCCAGGGCGGCCGTCGATTCCGGCGACCCGGCTTACAAGGGCAACGTCTACTACCGCTTCAAAAACCCCGCCTCCGCCGGGGCGGTCAAGGACTTTATAGACATCCAGCCCTCGCAGGTGAAGGCGCTTCTTGTCCGCACCCAATGGGAAGAGAAGGGCACGGCCAACGGCATGGGCATGGGATACGCGATAAGCGGGTCGGTGAGGGACGGGACCTACCTGGATCTCACCATGAACACCCCGCCGCCGTCCCCGAAGCTCACCCCGAAAGGATGCCCCTACGCGGGCGGGCCGACGGCCGCCGACGACGGCTGCGGCAAGCAGGCCGCCGACGTCAGGGACCACTCCCGGATCTTCCAATTCGCGGCCGGCTCCGACTACCGCTTCCTGCCCAACCCGCTCCTGCTTTCCGCCAAGTACGGCGGCTTCGCGGACGCCAATTCGGACGGGGTGCCCGATCCCGGCGAATGGGAGGGCGCCGACGGCTTTACGCCCAGGAACTATTTCCAGGCGGTGAACATCGCCCAGCTCCCGGCCATGCTGGAGGGCGCGTTCCGGAACATCGCGAAATCCATGTCCGCAGGCACCGCCTCCTCGGCCTCGCTCGATTCGGTTTTGGGCGGCGGCGTGTCCGTGCACACCTTCTTCTACCCGGAACAGAGCTGCCCGCGCGACCCCGGCCAGAGGGCGCGCTGGACCGGGAACGTGTTCGGGCTCTTCATGGACAAGTGGGGCAACCTGCGCGAGGACACGGACGGCGACGGGGCGCTCACGGTGCGGAACCTCAAGGACGGCTCCAAGGGCGACTACGTGGTCACCTTCAACTCGGTCAAGACCCCGCCCATGAACCCGCCCGCCTGCTACGCCCAGGGAAGCTTCCTGAGCCGCTGCTTCGACGCGTGGGGCTCGAACGCCATGACCCTCCTCCCGGGGGCCGGGGGCAGGCCGGAGTCCGTCTTCAGGATAAACGCCCTCTTCGACGCGGGCAAGTGGCTCTCGCGCCTGGACGACGGGAAGCTCCTGAACGGCCCGCGCCCCTGGCTTACGGCGGCCTCCGTCGCCGACGGCCGCAGGCGGATCTACTTCGGGCACCCGTCCCCTTCCCCGGCCGCGCCCGGGGGCTACTCGGTCCGCCGCAACATCCTGGAGCCCGCCGACGCGGGGAGCATGGTGGCCGTGGCCGCCCTGACGCTCCATTCAAATTACCTCGAAGTTAACCCGGCGCTCGGGGCGGGCCGCGGCGAGGCTGCCAAAAAGCTCATAGAGTGGGTCATAGGAGTGGACTCGGACGGCCTGAGGAACCGCAGGATGGGCGATCCCTGGACGGACGACGCGACCCCGGTGACGCTCAGGCTCGGCGACGTTTTGAATTCCAAGCCCATCCTCTCCGGGTCCCCCGCCTCGGGCTTCGATCTCCTCTACGCCGACCGGGGCTACCGCGCCTTCCGCCAGCAATGGGGCCCGAGGAGGCTCATGGCCTACTTCGGCGCGAACGACGGCATGCTCCACGCCGTGAACGCCGGCTTCGCGTCGAGCTTGAAAGACGGCGGCGTCTCGTACTCCGCGAGCCGCCGCGGCGAGGTCCCCCACGAGCTGGGGGCGGAGCTGTGGGCCTACGTGCCCACCTCGCTCCTCCCGCACCTGCAGTTTCTGGCCGATCCCGACTACCGCCACGCCTACTACGTAGATTTGAAGCCCCTCGTGGCGGACGCCGTGGTCCGGGGTGAGTGGAGGACAGTCCTCATAGGGGCGATGCGGCTCGGCGGGAGGCCGATAACCGCCCCCGACCCGGACGCCCTGGGCGCGGAACACTTCTTCGCCGAGGTGTTCGCCCTGGACGTGACCGACCCGGAGCGCGAGCCCGAGCTCCTGTGGCGCTACTCCTCGCCGCAGGCGGGGCTTACGGTAGGCATGCCCACGGTCATGAGCGTCGGCGGCAAATGGTACGCCGTTTTGCCCTCCGGGCCCGTGACCGACCAGGCCGTCGCCGGCGACGCCTTCAACCCGCCCAGGGTGGAGCTGGGCGCCTCGCCCCCCTACGGCGGGTCCAGCGTCCAGAGGGCGAGGCTCATAGTCCTCGATTTGGACACCGGGACGGAAATCCCGGCTTCCAGATCCGTCCGCGACTACCTCGCGGCGGGCGAGCCCAACAGCTTCTTCAACAACCCCTTCCTGCCGGCGGCCATGAGGAGGCAGTCCCCCTGGACCAACCACGCGCTCTACTTCGGCCTCACGGCGAGCCGCGAGCGGGCGAGCGGCAAGGACTCCGGGGCCGTCTACCGCCTCCAGACCGTGGACCACAACGGCGAGGAGCTGCCGCCCGAGGGCTGGAAGCTCAAGAGGCTGTACGCCACCGACCGGCCGGTCACGGGGGCGGTCAATTCCACCTACGACACCAAAGGCAACCTCTGGGTGGTTTTCGGCACCGGGAGGCTGTGGTCCATGTCGGACGTCAACCCCTGCTCCGGGCACCCCACCGCCGACTGCGCCGAGAACCACGCCCAGTACCTCTACGGCATAAAGGAGGAGCTCACCGCCTCAGGAAACCTCACCTTCCGCGACAGGACCCAGGATTCGTCTAATATCGTGAACGTCTCCGGCGTCAAAGTCTTCAAAAGCGGGGCCGTGACGGACGTCCCCGCCCAGAGCCTGGCGGCCGCCTCGGCCGCCTCGAGCTACCGCGAGCTCGCCGACGCCATAGCCTCGGGCTCGTCCGCCGGCTACAAGAGGCGTTTGGACACGGGATCGGTCTTCCGCCCCGGCGAGCCCCACGCCTACGAGATGATCCTGACCCAGCCCAAGTTCGTGTCCGCCGGGCCGGGCAAGTCCCTCGCCGCGTTCACCAGCTTCGAGCCCAAGCCCAGCGAGTGCGGGGCCGCCGGCTACGGCTACATGTACGTCGTGGACACCTTCACCGGCCTCCCGGAGCCCTCGGTCCACGACGCCTACCACTCCTCCTCCTCCGCCCCCTCGGCGGACCTCATGCCCGGACAGCTCGTGGGGGCCATGGACGTGGGGGAGGGCAACCCTTCCGAGGCCTTCGTCACCGTCTCGTCCTCGGGCGTGACGATCTCGGCCGCCGCGGCAGACGTCGGCATCCACTCCTACACCCTGCCGAGAGGCGAGTCCCAGAACTCCAGAATCGTATCCTGGAAGGAAGTCCAGGACACCGGCTTCAAGCTCACCCCCTCCGCGATGGTCTCCAAGCTCGAGGCCGCACCGGGCGAACAGGGCCTGAGGCGCTTCCCGGACGGGCCGGGCGGGCGGCCCCAGGCGCTCACGCAGCCCAGGTGACGGCGGCGTCCGGGCCGCCCGCCGCCGACGCCCTTCGCCGGACAGCCCGTCCAGGAGCGTCCGCGGCGCTTGCGCCGCTCCCGCGCGTTGCCCCCGGCCCATATTTAACAACTATTGGATTTTATCCAATGATTTCAGATACTTAGCCTCGAATATATTCTCCGTATTTCTCCCCGGGGGTCAAAAACGGCGCCAAAGGCA